>CADCNZ010000013.1 GCA_902802935.1 uncultured bacterium
GTTTGCAGAGTTTGTCGGAGATATTACAGAAGTTTATCCTGATAAAGCAAAACTTCGAGCAATGGTTTCAATCTTCGGTCGTGAAACTCCGGTTGAACTTGAATACAAACAAATACAAAAATTATAGGGGCTGGGGTAAATATATAAAGCCCGTCCTCAGTAAAATAAACTAGCAAGAAACGTGGAAGGGGTCGCCCCCCGTCAGTACCACGAAAGGAGAACAAAATGGCAAAAAAAGTAGTAGGAAAAATTAAGCTTCAGATTGAAGCCGGAAAAGCAAATCCGTCACCGCCGGTTGGTCCTGCATTAGGTCAGCACGGTGTTAACATCATGGATTTTTGCAAACAGTTTAACGCAAAAACAGAATCTCAAGCAGGATACATTATTCCTGTAATCATTGATGTATACGAAGACAGAAGTTTTACTTTTGTTATCAAATCACCTCCGGCACCTGTTCTTATCAAAAAAGCATTGAACATTCCAAAAGGTTCTGCTACACCTAATAAGACCAAAGTTGCTGAAATTACAAGAGCACAATTGGAAGAAATTGCTAAAATTAAGATGAATGACTTAAATGCAACAACTATGGATGCAGCAGTTAAGATGATTGCAGGCTCTTGCAGAGCAATGGGCGTAACTGTTAAAGAGGGATAAATTATTATACCTTTTTACAGAGACGGTGCAGGTTGACACCTCACCCCAACCCTCTCCTCAGGGGTAAATCTACGGAGAGGGAGTAGTATTTAAACGTGGAAGGGGCAAACCCCGCTAACACCACATAAGGAGAAATTAAAATGTCTAAAGAAACTAAAAAACAAAAGAAGCTTCAAGAAATGCTGGAAGGTTTTGAACAACCTACAAGCGGAAAAGAAGCGTTAACTAAATTACAAGAGATATCAAAAGAAGTATCTAAATTCAATGAGACTGTTGAATGTCACATGAGATTAGGTATTGAAGTTAAACACGCTGAACAACAAATCAGATCAACTGTTGTTTTACCTGCAGGTCTTGGTAAAGAAGTTCGCGTTTGCGTTATTGCAAAAGGACCAAAAGTTAATGAAGCAAAAGATGCAGGCGCTGATTTTTACGGAACCGAAGATATTATTGATAAAATTGCGGGCGGTTGGTTTGAATTTGATACGTTAATCGCTACTCCTGACTGTATGGGTATGTTAGGTAAGTTAGGTAAAGTTTTAGGTCCTAAAGGCTTAATGCCAAACCCTAAAACAGGAACCGTAACTCTTGATATTGCCAAAGCAGTTAAGGATGCAAAGGCAGGTAAAGTTGAATTCCGCGCTGACAAGCAAGGTATGATTCACTGTCCAATTGGTAAAATTCAATTTTCTAACGAAGATTTGGTTAAAAACTACGGAACCTTCGTTGAAGCAATTTTGAAGGCTAAGCCATCAGCAGCTAAAGGTACTTACGTGAAGTCAATTTACTTGACAACTACAATGGGACCTAGCATTAAAATTGATGCTAAAAACCTTCAAGCAGAGATTAAAGAAATTGTTGGTTGATATTTTCAAGCCGGTCTTATGACCGGCATTTTTTTTAAATATAAAATACAGTTTATATTTTATAAGCTGTATTTTTTTGTAATATTTTGACTTATAGAATTTTATCATTAATCCTCCAAATAGATGTACCTTTAAAATTCAATATAAGTCATAATACATGAGTAAGAGAATATATTATGCCCTTCAGATACAGATTACAGAAAGTTCTTGATTTTCGTATCCGTAAAAAAGAAGCACAACTTCTCGTAGTTCAAAAAGCCCAACAAGCAGTTTACGAAGCAGAAGAACGGATAAGGCAGAATCAGGAAGAAATTGAACAAACTATCCAAAACAAGAAAACTGCCGATTTCAAAATGATGGAATACTATGACAGTTATCTTCACCACCTCTGGGACAAAGCTGATGCACTTGAGCAAGAGAGACAAAGACTGCAGGCAATCTTGGATGATGAAATTCAAAAACTGGTAAAATGTGAACAAGAAGTAAAGGTTGTAGAAAAACACAAAGAAAAACAAAGAGAAGCTTATCTGGAAGAAGAAAAAGCTCAAGAATTAAAACAGTTCTCAGAAATTGGTGTACAACGATTTTTTATACATTCAAGAGAATCCGCAGAAGAAAAAGAATTGGAAGAAGAATTAAAAAGAATTGAGTCTGAATTTGAATAGAAAGATTAAAATATGAATATTGAAACCAAATCAAAAATTGATACTATACAAACAATAAATGTACAGCAAACATCTCAACAGAACCAAAATGACGGCAGTACTAAGTTTTCTGATGAATTAAAAAATGCTGCAAACAAAACAGATAGCTCTGATGAAAAAAAAGAAACCCCCGATACAAACGACGAAAAGAAAGTTCAAGAAGTTAAACAAGAAGATAATGGAAAAATTGAAAATGCTATTGGCGGGCTGGAAGACGCTGTTGAAGAAATAAACAAGCTCAACCGAACAGATGAAAAACCTGAAACAAAACTCAAGAGCATCTTAAATTTTGACGATAAAGATAACAAAATAGAGGATTTAGGCTTGATAGATAACAATCTAAACATTCAAGAACCAAAAGATAAATTAAACACCCAAATGGGTACAAACATGAATTTTAACAGCAATGGCCAGCCATTTGCAGAATTTGTTAACAAAGAAACAAAAAATGTATTACAAGCTTCGTCAACTGATTTGGCAGAAGAAAAAGCTATTCTTTCAAGCATGGAAGAAAATATTGCTATAGCAAATAAAAACATTGCACTTAGTGATAATACCGGAACTGTAATCAATGATAAAGGTATAAAAAAAGTTAATAAAGATACAAACATGACTATTGATACAGTTGTGAAATTTGATACTGTTATTATGGACAAAAATGATGTTGAATTTTTTGCAAATCTTGTAAATGAAGGCAGTGTAAATTTACATGAAGTTACGAATGCTTCACATGCTTCAGCAGTATCAAAAACTTTAGCAGATTTACTTGCCAAATCTATGCAGGAAAATAAACCGGTTAGAATAGATTTTGACAATGACATTTCTGTCATTATAAAGATAAGTAAGGATGGAAAAATCTCTGCAGATTTCCTTCCGAGTTCAAATGTAGCTGAAGCTTATTTAAGAGAAAATTTGCCTCTTTTGAAGCAAAAATTCGACGATAATAATATCGACTACGAAGAACTTAATCAAAGAAAACAAAAACAAAATGAAAACGATAACAGAAGGAAGGACCGCAAAGATGAATGATTTATACACAACTGCGATTAACACCCAAAAAGCAACAAAACAATGGATGGATGTTCTTGCCGAGAACATGACAAATTATTATACCCCTGGGTTTAGGGAAAACAAAATAACATTCAAGACTTTCCTTGGCGGTGCTATTGTAGACAATAATTTAAAAAATCAAGGACAGGGTAAATCAATCCCCGGTACATCCAATGAAAATCTTTTCTTTGAAGGTAAAGGATTTTTTATGGTTCGCTCTCCTGAAGGAAATGTATCCTATACAAGACTCGGTGAATTCACTTTTGATTCTGAAGGCGTATATAGAGCTAAAAGCGGAGATACTGTCCAAGGATATATTTTAAATGACAAAGGAGAAATAATGTCAGGTACAAAATCTATTAGCGCGGATTTGTACGAAGAAACTGCTCTAAAAGGCGGTGCATTAAGTGTTCCTACTACAAACATAAAATTGTGGATTGATCCTAACAACGGAAAATTTTTAGGCAAATATGATGAATATGAAATAAAGAAAGACGGAACTATATATGGTAAAGCAGATGGCGGAAATCGTTCTGTCCCTCTATATAAAATTGCAACTGCAAACTTCCATAACCCAAGTGGTTTGTTTGAAGTCAAAGAAGGAGTATTTGTTGAAACTCCTGAATCTGGAAAACCTGTTATAGGAAGAGGTGAAATTCGTTCAGGATTACTAGAACAATCAAATATTGATTTCAAAGCAAATATTGCAAATTATCAAGACGCAAAAATACAAATGGAACTTGTAAATAATTTGATTAAATCAAATAAAGCACTTTTACAATCTGTAATGGAAATTGCAGTTCAAGGGTAATGATAAATATTATTAAATTTTCAACCCAAATACACAATTTAATATTAGTTAAACTCCGTTTTATAAAGGAATTAGAGGAATTACTAATTCCTTTTTATTTTACAAAATAATACATACGGTTGATGTTTTTAGACAATTACTAAAGTTAGAAAAAAAAATGTCGATATAAATATTGACTTAAGAAAATAAATCATTAAATAAACCATAGAAAGGTTTAACTAATATGGCAGAAATAGTAAATTTATTATCAAGAGTTTTTACATCAAATCCAATGGTGCAAGCAGGTGCTATAACCAGAACGAGAACTTCTTCAAATCCATTTGCTGCAGCATCCGGTAACCCTTTTGTAACATCACAAAATAGTAACCCCTTCGCAAACTATGGACAAAATAGACCGGTACCCGGCGGATACTTTGCAGGATACTATAATAACCAGCCAAACATAGTCGGAAGACGACTTTTCATAGAGGTATAGACTCAAAAGTATACCCCATTTAAACCCCAAACATAGTTGAGCCGCTCACATTTTGTGCGGCTTTTTTGCTCTATTTTTTAGCATCCGCTCTTGCTGCTATTTCAAGCCTATATCTTTTAAATCCTTGGTTTAATGGTGTCATTGCAATTGCTTTATCTATGATTTCTAAAGCATCATTATAATTTCCTGCTATGTCGTATGCATTTGCAAGCGAAAAATATGAAAACGCAGTTTTTTCTTTTTCTGCAACTGTTTTTGCAGCAGCAATTCGCTTTTGATCATATATGACCTTTAATCTTTTGCACTCTGACAAATCGTTTTCGGACTCTTCTATATTACCCAGTGCTTTGTTTAATTTACTTCTTCGAGCATACATAAAATAAGCCGCACTATCGCCCTTTATTTCTGCAATTGCTTTATCCAAATAAAATAAAGATAATTTTTTATCCGTAAGAAAATATTTTTCAGATTCTGCAAGATACTTTTGCATAACATCTGTTTGTGCAATTTTTGTTTCAAAAGTATATTTAAAATCTAGAGAAGTCCTTGTTGTTGTTTCAGGAAAATTTCCGAAAGGTGCAGACTTTGCAAGCGTTCCCAAAGCTATTTCGTCAAAAGACACATTACCGGAGCTCTCTGCTATTTCTGCTAAAACTACATCACCGTTTCTATTTAACCTAAATACAACAACTGCGTGCCCTTCTTGAGTATTTTCCGGCACATTCCACTGTTTTGCAATTTTATCTTTCATCGAATCTATATATTCTTCAAATTCTGTTTGCGCAGATTTGTAATTGAACGTGCTTACAGGATTATAATCATCAGCCAGCACTTTATTAAAAGAGGCAACAAAAATTGTTGACACTACCAATAGTAATATTTTTTGCATCTCCTTCACCATAGAACCATGATATTTCAAACACAGTCGCCTAGCTACAAATTGTTAAAATTATTTACATTTGGCTTTTTGCTTCACCCCAAACATTGACACTTGTGTTTGTTCGTCATAATATTAAATTACTCTAGTCGAAATTTTCATGCCGGGTTTGACGGCTTAGAGTAAGAGCGTACTTGCTCTTGAAGATATTATTAGTTAAAGCATAAAGGAGAAAAACTATGCCTA
>CADCNZ010000014.1 GCA_902802935.1 uncultured bacterium
CCGCTAATTTTCAGCAACACACGTTTATATTTATTATCTGCCATTAGGTACCTCTCTTATATTACAAATATCGTATTAAAAAAAAGCTTATTTGTAAAGTTGAATGCGCTAATTTATGCAATTTTATACATTTTCAATTTTTACAAAACTTCATATAGTTTCTGATATAATGTTGTTGCTGGGTAGATTATGAGAGAAAGAATTCTTTTATTTATAATACTTTCCTTTTTGGGAATATTTTTATATGTGTTTCAAAACTATGTAAACACTGTGCTTGGATTCATTATATTATGTGTATGTATGGTTATTTACGGCCTTTACTCAATTGCAGCTACAAAATATCAAGCACGTAAATTAAAAAAACATCCTCCGATAATTAATGAAAATTATAAGCCATTTATAACAATAATGATACCTGCGCACAATGAAGAAAGTGTCATTGAGAATACTGTTGAAAATATACTATTATTGGATTACCCAAATTATGAAATAATATTGATTGATGACAGAAGTGATGATAACACTGCGTCAGTTATTAAGGATTTAGAATCAAAACACGACCAAGTAAAAGCGCTAATTCGTGAGCAAGGGGCATTTCCAGGCAAATCAGCTGTTCTAAATGATGCATTTGTGATAGCACAAGGGGATGCTGTACTTGTATTTGATGCAGATGCGACTGTTGAACCGGATTTCTTAAATAAGCTTGTTCCAAACCTTGAACCATCTGATGTCGGCGCAGTACAAGCAAGGAAAATAATAAGAAATAAAGATTACAATTTGTTGACAAGATGCCAAAACAATGAGTATACAATGGATACTCATTTGCAAGTAGGCAGAGACGCCGTGAAAGGCGCCGTTGAGCTTCGTGGTAACGGAGAATTAATAAAAAGAGAAGCTCTGCAAGATATTGGCGGATGGAATAATTATACAATTACGGATGATTTAGATATGTCAACAAGACTTCATATAAAAGGCTGGGATATACGTTTCTGTCCGGATGCTTGTGTTTATGAAGAGGGTATAGTATATATTTTCCCTCTTTTCAGGCAAAGAAGAAGATGGCTGGAAGGAACAATAAGAAGATACTTAGAGTATTTTGGCGAAGCAATAACTTCTAAAAAAATGTCTTTGAGGGCAAGGCTTGATATGACTATTTATATAACCCAATTCATAATGCCGCTTTGGTTTATGATGGAAGTGGGCATAAGAATTATTAAATTCTTTACGGATAAAATAAATCCGGAAGCACTGCATAATGAAATTTTATCTTCTATTGTTATATCTGCGGTTGTTGGTTTAGGTTTTTTTATGCTTATCAGATACAGCCTTCGCAGGTATGATAACATACCGCGATTAAAAGCATTAAAAGAAGCTTTTATTACAACCATTTATTTTTTAATTATTTGGTTTCCGATGGAGCTGTATATATGTGCAAAAATATTGTTTAGAAAGAAAGATATGAATTGGGGCAAAACAGCACATGGACTTGTGACAGAAGAAAAACAAAAAATTATAGATGAAATAAACAAAAAATTACAAAAATTACAGGATAGATTACAAGAGGTTTTAAAATGACAATTTTGGCAAACGATTTAGAATATGTTAGAGAACACGTTAGGAAAGTTCCGAATTTTCCTAAACCCGGCATAATTTTTTTAGATATAACGACAGCAACAAAAGACGCAAGATCTCTGGAGTTATCAATAGATTTTTTATATGAAAAATTTAAAGATGAAAAAGTTGATTATATAGCAGGTATAGAATCACGAGGTTTTATTTACGGAGCAGCACTGGCTTATAAGTTAAATGCCGGTTTTATTCCTATAAGAAAACCTAACAAGCTGCCGGCAGAAACAATAAAAGAAAGCTATTCTTTGGAATATGGAAATGATACAATTGAAATGCATGCTGATGCATTAAAACCTGGTGACAGAGTTGTAATAGTAGATGATCTTCTTGCAACCGGAGGTACTGCTTTGGCAGCATGCAGATTGGCTAAAAAGGTTGGTGCAGAAGTTGTTGCAACAGCTTTTGTAATAGAGCTGAATCCGTTACAAGGACGCAAAAAAATTGAAGAAAACGGTATTAAAGTTGTTTCAATGCTAGACTATGATTTAGATTAATTATTAGTGTTTAATAAATTTTTTATTAAAACACTCGTTTTAACAACAAATTTATTAAAACCGGAGGATTTTTTTACTTTGCCTGAAACAACTTCTCCTATATTTAACAGTGCAATGCGTTTGTCCAGTGTTTTTGGATAGTTAACGTTTAAGGTTTTTACAAATTTGTCTTGCTCTTCTTTTAATTTTTCTGATTTATTGGAGATTCCTTTTATTATTTTTGATATACCAAAGATTCTTTGTTTCGCGACATTTGATAATTCTTTTCTATGTTTTTTCCGAAAATTTAACTCTGAATAATATGAAGTTACAGCCGGTCCTTGGATATTGTGATTATTTGCGTATTCAAAAAATTCTGTTAAACTTTTTGTGGCATTTTTTCTGGTACTATTCAACAATTTATTAATTGCTTTTGAAGCATACTCGTCTATTGGCATTAGAGGAACTACATTCATAGTAAAAAATCCTTTTTTTTCACTACAAACCCCCTAAAAATATTTTTTGACATGCAATTTATAAATCAAAGGGGTCATTTTCCTTATAATAATTGCCCTTACCTTTTTTCATTTTATCATTTCGTTTTTTTACATTATCAGAAACTTTTTTATAAGCATTATCCAATGAAACTTTTGCTATAGGTTTATTTGTTGCTCTGTCATTTACCGTAAGCCAATAAGATTGTTTAACATTATTCACTGCAAAAGAAATTTTTCCTGCAAATCTGTCACCGGGCTTGAGTTGAGAAAATAAAAGCCTCGTGTCTCCAAATATTGACGGATTAAATACCGCATTATAATCATTAACCAATGTTAAATCCATTCCTGAAAAGGACTTTTTTGACATATTAGAAATTGAAAGTGACAAAGTAATTGTATTAACTTCTCCAAACGGATCTTTTTCATAAAGAATGTTTGCAATTCTTATATCCAATCCAGGAAACTTTAACTCCTCCTGTTTTAGAGCTTCTTCACGATATACCGGTAAATCAACGCTTGATAAAATTTTAACTTTGATTTCGTCTCCAGGAGCTATCAAAACATTTTTACCTTTTCTGTACAGAGACATACCTAGGCCTACTGCACCACCTATTGCGGCACCGCCTGCTACTGTATATCCATTGGATGCAATTGCTGCTTCAATACCAAGTGCTTGTAATGCAAACAAACCACCGACAGCGCCTCCTGCAACAGTATATCCGACATCTGTTGCTATTATTTTTGAAGCTTCTTTAATCGGATGAAGTCTGGTCGACATTTTCCCTTCAATAGGAATCTCACGTCCATCAGGAGTTGTTATTGAATCAAAACTTAAATCTATATAGCCGTTACGTCCAAGTCTTTTAGCCTCTGATGTTTGTACAATTGTTCCATGTGCAACTGAACCCTTTGGAATAATAACCCCTTTATCTCCTATAACATCAGATGTTACTTCTGCATAAAATTCATCACCCTCAAGAGAAAAGCTTCCATCCAAAACTTGAGAAACGGTCATATTAATAACATCTTTTTTATCCAGTGTTTCTGTTTTTCCGGTAAAAAGCTCTTCATTTAATTTTGGCGACTGCTCATCCCACTCAGCTCTGCCCTGAAACGGTGCATCAGCAAAAACTGCTGTAATATGCAGCATCCAACAACATATTAAAAATATTGCTAACCTCTTCCTCATAACAACAATTATACATTGTTTTTAATATTAAGTCTATTTTTTAAACAGTTTTGCTATATTTGGGTTTTCATTGCAATGCAGCGTAAGTGTATCAATACGTCTTAAAATCTCTTCTGATACTATATGCTCTATCTTACAAGCATTTTCACTTGCTTCATCGGGACTTATTCCGAGTACTGTCTCAAAGAAATTTTTTAGAATTTTGTGTTTAGTATATACATTTTGGGCTTCTTTTGTACCCATAGGAGTGAGTGAAACAGTTCCGTAACTCTCGTATTTTATAAGTCCCTTTGATACAAGCTTAGAGAGAGCTTCTGAAACTGATGCTCGGGAGATATTGAGCATCCTCGCAAGCTCTGCTCCTTTTAGAGTTTTTTTATTAATTTCGGCAATATAAATCGCTTCTATATAATCTTCTAATCCTGCTGATAAATTACTACGTTTCATTCTTAATACAATTGTAAGGCATGCCTAACACTTTGTCAAGAAAAATTTTTATATCTTGCTCTTCCACTGGTTTTGTATTTCGCAAAGTATTTTTGATATAGGTGTATATTTTTTTAGAGTTAAAGATGTGTTATTTTCTCCGCGGAAAAAATTCAACATCATATTGTACATGGTATTCATATTATCCTCTTCTATTACATAATCCCAATTACAATTATTCTTCTTGTCATATGATTCAAAATGTATACTTGGGCTTTTTTCACAAATACCGTTTTTAAAATATGCATCATAATCAATAGTCATTTTTGCTTGAGAGTTGTTATTTTCCAGCAATATATCAACGATTCTTTCCCTCTGTTTTGCCAATTTTTCTCCCATTTGCAAATCAGAATTGAGAACTATTGATTTTTTTACATTTTCGACATTTTTTAACTCAGCGTTTACTCGGCTTTTTGATTGAAGTATCTTTTTAACTGCAACTTGAATATTTTGAAGGTTTGTTATTCCTGCAGAATATACAATTTGCAGCGCATGCGGCAATTCTTGAAGAGGGGGATCGATTGTTAAAACTTCGTTTTTTTTGTTATATTGAACATTCACTTTTTTAATTTTGTATTCAGATGAAATCTTTTCAAGCTTTTCTTCAAGGTTTGAATTGAATTTATGTTTGTCAAAGTTATTTCCTGTAATTTTTGAAAGAATTTCTTTTACGGTTGCCGTAATATCGGAATAATGCCAATTAGATGCAACTAAAGCTTGAGCATTATTTTCATTTGTCATATTTATCATTTTTTCAAAATCATCAGTATTTGTAACAACAGGTTTTGGAAGTATTACTTGCTTTGCACCTTTATCCAAAAGCTTACCGTATATTTCAGGAACTATTTGTGGGATAAGAGCTATATCAATAACAGAATTTCTTATTAGCTTAGAAGGTACATCATCTATAGACTTATATGTCGGAACACCTTTTAGGCAATATGAAACAGAATGTTTTATTTCTTCAATTTTAGGGTCAATAACGCCTGCCAGTTTAACCCCTAATTCGCCGCTAACATACTTTTTCCCAATAAGATCATTTCCGTATCTGCCGGCACCTATTAATAATACACGCATATTTATCCTTAATCAGATTGCAACTAATGTAAATTAGATATGTACATTTTGATTCTAATAAAAAAATAATATTCAGGCAAGTTCGTTAATAAATGTTTAATTTTTATTAATTCAGGGTTGAAAAATTTAAAAAATAGTAAATAATAAGAATAGCAGTTAAAAATACTGCGTTTATGTTCATTAAAAGAATGGAAAGGGCCGATGAGGCCCTTTCCTTTTTTATGTAAATTAGTCTTATAGAATGTGGAATATCTTATATTAGGTGATATAATTATTGCCATGGAACAAAAGTCGCTTTTTGAGGAAGATTATAAGAACCAGCCATTGGCTTCAAGACTGAGACCGCAAACACTTGAAGAGTTTGTCGGACAGGAACATTTGCTTGGAGAGGGAAAGATTTTAAGAAAATTAATTGAAAGCGACAATATCTCTTCAATAATTTTTTGGGGACCTCCAGGAGTTGGGAAAACAACTCTTGCCAGAATAATTGCAAACAGAACAAATTCTGAATTTATAAATTTTTCTGCTGTTAACAACGGTATAAAAGACATTCGCGTTGTCATGAATCAGGCAGAAGAGAATAGAAAATTCGGAGCAAAAACGATTGTTTTTGTTGACGAAATTCATAGATTTAATAAAGCCCAACAGGACGCATTTCTGCCATTTGTAGAAAAAGGCAGCATTATTCTCATAGGAGCCACAACAGAAAATCCATCATTTGAGGTTAATAGTGCGCTTTTGTCCAGATGTAAAGTTTTTGTATTGCAAGGGCTAAAATCAGAAAATTTATTTAAATTATTAAACCGTGCAATAACAGATAAACGTGGATTTGGTGAACAAACTATTTCTATAGATGAGGAATCTTTAAAAATAATAGCAGAATTTGCAAATGGTGATGCAAGAATGGCTTTGTCGACATTGGAAATGGTAATTCTTAATGGAGATGTTGACAAAAACGGAAATATTATTGTAACAAAAGATACCTTAGAACAATGTATTTCTAAAAAGTCACTCTTATATGACAAAAACGGTGAGGAGCATTACAACATAATTTCTGCTCTTCATAAATCAATGCGAAACTCTGACCCTGACGCGGCAGTATATTGGCTGGCAAGAATGCTTGAAGCAGGGGAGGATCCTTTATACATTGCTCGCAGGGTAGTAAGATTTGCAAGTGAAGATATTGGGCTTGCTGATCCTCACGCTTTAGAAATTGCGGTTGCAGCATATCATGCCTGCCATTTTATAGGAATGCCCGAATGCAGTGTTAATTTAACAGAAGCAGTAATTTATATGGCAATGGCGCCAAAATCAAATGCTATGGAAATAGCTTATAATATAGCAAAATCTGATGCCATAAAAAATTTAGCCGAACCGGTTCCTCTTGTAATAAGAAATGCACCTACAAAATTAATGAAAGAATTAAATTATGGTAGAGGATACCAATATGCGCATGATACGGAGTCCAAGCTGACAAATATGCAATGTCTGCCGGATTCTCTTGTGGGAACTGAATACTACAAGCCAACAGAACAGGGATTAGAAGCTAAATACAAAACAAAACTTGAACAAATAAAAGAATGGAAAAGAAATCATTAACCATGATAAATAGAATTTCTAATCAATTAAAATATCCTCCATTAAAATATATTAAAAGAGAAATTCCTGATAAATTATTTCTCTTTAAAAAAGCTGATTTCGGAAATATAAATGATGTTGTAATGTTCAGCACCAAACCTCCGTTTGGAGAAGCAAGAATGTCTTATTTTAAATCAGAATCCAGAGATTCAATCGGAATAACAATGTTATTATCATTTCCGCGCAAACAAGGTTTGGGCACAGAAATGTTAAGATTAGCATCTAAAATAAGTCAACAGGAAGGCTTTGAAGGACGATTTTTTCTTGTTGCAGATCCATCTTTTACTCCAAATGAAGCACCCCATTTATTTTATAGAAAATTTGGCATGAATACCGGTAATAAAAATTTAGACAAAAAAATGGATGCTTTTATTAAAAAAGGGAAACAAGGAACTTATGTAGATTTTCCAAGAGAATTTATGTATTATCCGCCAATTCCTTATCAACAAGAGAAAAATGGCATAAGCATTTATAAAAAGCTGAAAAATACTATTATGGAATATATTAATACCTTGTTATGATTCTTCCAAAAGGCTGTTATATATATCTATTGTCTGTGTACAAATACTGAGATTTCTATCTACCAAACTTTTTATTGTATTCTGGTAACATATTAACAGAGCCTTGTCAATTCCTTTTTCGTTCAGTGCATTCCTTATAGGTTCCGCATACTCTTTCGGCCTTGTACGAGATTCAATTTTATCTGCCAAAAAGATTATTTTTTCAAAAAGTGTCATATCAAGTTTTCCTATAGTATGCCATCTTATCGAAGAAAGAATTTCTTTATCAGTAACATTAAATTCTTTTTCTGCAATATAAGCGCCCACAGGAGCGTGATGTGTTTTGGGATTCCAAAACTCTCCTTCTTCAAGTTTTAGTGTTTTTAAAATCTTTAGAGTTTCATCTTTAGGCATACATTTTGCACAATCATGAATCAATCCTGCATAATATGCTCTTTTCTTATCAATATTATATTTTTCAGCCAAGCATTCTGCACATTCTGCCGTGCCTATAGAATGTTCATATCTTTCAGTTGTAAGGTTTGCTTTAAGCCAATTCTTTGCATATTCAATTGTAGAGTTCATTTTTACTTATGTACTCCTTTACTTCTTTATCTGTTTTATCAAATTTATGAGAGCATCTTAGCTCTGTTGACGAAATGTCTATTTTATTCATTTCTGCAATTTCATAACTAAAATCTTTATAATCTTTAGGATTAATTCTGTCTGTTCCTCTTGGAAAAACTATGAAATGAACCAGTTCTTTAAGTTCATCAGCTTTATACCAAGTTTTTATATTGGCAAAAGCATCTGTTCCTATTATAAAATTTAATTTACCTTTTATATTATATTCTTCAAGAATTTTTTTTACTGTTATTAAAGAATATGATTTTCCCTCGCTTTGGTATTCAATATCTGAAATTATAAAATGCGGGTTATTTGATATCGCAAGCTTAACCATATTTAATCTGTGACGGGCAAGATCTTTTTGAATACTTTTATGCGGCGGAAGATAAGACGGTATAAAAATAATTTTATCAAACTTGTACTTCTCCAATGCAAACTCTGCCATCTTAAGATGTGCTTTGTGGATAGGATTGAACGTTCCCGGAAAAATACAAATATTCATAATTTGATTGTATAACGAATAAAAATAATATGGAATCTTATATATTTATATTACAATTTTAAAATAAAGCGGAGACAAAGTATGACGAAAAAAACTAAAACACCTTATGGTATTTTGACAGAATCAATCGGTTTATATTTTTCTAATTCGAATAAGTTTCTAAAATATATGACATTTCCTGTGCTAGGACAAGTAATCGGACTTGGAATAATATTTACTATAACTTATTTTTATTCACAAAATTTGCCAAAATTATTAGAAAAATATCCAAACCTCAATTCTATGTCATACTTGGTTTTAATGTCTATATTGGTAACGCTTCCCGGATTAATAATTTTTACAAAAGCTTTTTGGGAATATTTAGTTGCTTATGGAGCAATAAACTCAATGCTTGACAATATGTTACGCTCCGGAAGAGTATATGATTTTTCTGCACATACAGAATTGATTAAAAGAAGAACAATTGCTTTTGCCGGATTATGGCTTTTGGCAGGATGTTTTTCCGTTATAGCAGTTTGTCCGTTATTTTGGGTTATTTGCGGTATTTTGGCGGTATACTTTGTTTTAACTTTTCAAGTATTTACATTTGAGCCGGAATTGTCACCAATAGGATGTGTTAAAAGAAGTGCTAACTTAATTAAAGGGCACTTTGTTTCTACATTTATACTCATTTGTGTAATTGGCTTGATAACATATTTATTTATTCCTCAAATAATTTTAAAAATAGTGAATATACTTGGAATTGATATCAAACTCGCAAATATAATTTTACCGCTGACTTCTCTGATTCCTGAAATAAACCTAGCGGGATACGGAATAAAAGCTTTTTCTCACCAGAATATTTCCCAATTTATCATACAAAGCCTTATTGCACAAATTGCAATCGGTTATACCCTGCCGATGCGCTCCGTTTTATGGGGTATGTGGTATAAAGAGCTTGCAAAGAATTCTTCTTTTACCAATGAAAAAAATAGAAAAAGAAAAGCTAATCGCCCCAGTGAAAAGCTTATGGAAGAATCTCATAAAAAATTTTCAAAGAAAAAAATAGACAATAACGTACTCAAACGCGCTATGGAAAAAGAAGATTAGCGTTTAATTCGAAAGAGTTTGTATTTAAAAGCATCTCCAAAAGTTTTTTCCAAAAAATAATTATCTTGGATATATTTGAATATTTCTTTTGCATAGTCATTTCCGAATTTTGAATAATAATAATTGGAAGTATCATAGTCACTTATAACAATATATTCAGGCTTAATAAATTTTATTCTTTGTATTATTAAATTTTCACCAAAAACTTCTGTATATAAAGGTATCAGCGAATAAAACTTGTTATCGGATATTCTATTGGCAAGAAAATTTATCCCCAAGCCTTCAGGATAAACGCATATTCGGTCTTTTGGCGATGTGTTTTTTTCAACATATCGAATTAAATCAATTGTTGCTTCTCCATACTGCGAATTTGTATAAAAAATTCCTTTTTCTGTTGATATTTTTATATTTTTATATTCCAATTTTTGTATGTTCCGTATACCGAATGATAAAGCACAAAGTAGCATTATAATAAATATTGTATTTCGATATTTTTTAGGGCAGGCAATAAATAAAGATAATAGTGCAAACGGAACAAAATAAACCCCATATGATTCAAGTGTCAGTGCAAAAAATACTTTTGAAGATATTAATAAAGATGCAGCTATAAAAAATAATTCCGGTTTATTCATTGCATGTATACGTACTATTGTTAAAATTAGGATTAGAGGTAATATATAAATAATTACCTCTTGGCTTATTGTTAAATATATATAAACAAAAGAAATTAAATAAATGAACCAATTCCTAAAATAATATACTAAAGTTAAAGGAATTAATATTTTTACCAAATTAATTGCATATATAAAAATAATTTGTGGTCGGAAAATTATACCTGTTGCAGAATAAAACCAATGAATAGATTTCGAGGCAGCCGTTGATATCATAAACTGCAAAGAAATGATTAAATCATTAAAATTCAAACCCTTTACAAATAGCGGTACAAAGGTTATTAATACCGGCATTAAGAAGGCAATAACATTTTTGGTTGGATTTTGTTCCCTTGAAATCCATATAAGCAAAGGCAATATTAAAATAAATTCATATTTGGAACATATTGCAAAAGAGTACATTAAATACGCTCCAAAATATCGACCTTTTAATACAAAATACAACGACATCATTGCAAATAAAATTCCATACAATATGCCAAATGAATATGGAAATATCATGTTAAATACATTACAAGATAATACAGATGCTGATATTGTAAATACAATGATTCCTAATCCGTATTTTTTATCTATATAAAATTTTGATATTACATAAAATATATTCAGTATTATTGTTGTTGTTAAAAAACCTAAAACATAAAGAACACTCAATCTTACACCGAAAATTGAGAACCAAAATGCATTAAATAAATATGAAAAAGGTGCATAAACGTTAAATATATTTTTATAAAGCACTCCTCCGCATAAAATTTGGGATGGAATGTAGGCCTCTCTAAAACTGTCTACATTCAAATCTCCAAACTTCCCGTAAAAACATACGAAAATCACTAAAAGTAATATATTAACGAGTAAAACTTCCCAATGTTTTTTACATAAATCCTTAATCATACAACCTATCTTAACAAAACGTTACAAATAAAGCAATTTTTTACATCAAAAAATCTTTATATATGTGTGTAGTAAAGAAAAGGTGTTTTAATAGTATGGCAATTAACCCGTATACATTAAACGGATTATATGAAAAAGGCATAATTGATTATGTGCCTTTTGAGCTCTTAACTCCGACTCCTGTTGGAGTACAAACTATGACAAATCCTTATCTTAACTTGGCAAAACAAGGAAGCTTATATTCTCAATATGGCAGCGGAGACAGCTACTCATTTTCAGCAGGAAATACAGGAGCTTTAGATAATACAAATATTGGTTCACAATCAGCTGCAGGAACTAATGCTTACGGTCTTGCAGGAATAGGTTTTCAATCAAACACAGGAATTAATGCGTACGGATTACAAGGCATAGGCTCTCAATCCAATGCCGGTTTTAATGCTTATGGTGTTCAAGGAATAGGAAGCCAATCAAATGCAGGCATGAATGCATATGGTACTCAAGGAATTGGCTCGCATTCTGCGTCCGCCAATGGGAACGCTTGGGGTGGAATAACAGATGCAAAGAACAGTATTTCAAACGGTTTTAACGCTGCTGCATCAGTATATGAAAGAACTCCAGGGTTTATAAAAGGAGCAGTTTCACTATTAATTATCGGAGGAACAGCATATCATCTGCTTAAGCGCGGTAAAAAATCTGCAGGTAGTGCTCTGTCAAAATTAAATCCTTTAAATTGGTTTAAATCAAAAAAAAGTTAAAAATATAACAAAATAACCTTATTAAAATACCTTATTAATTAACCAAATTTTACGCCCTTAATGGGCGTTTTCTTTTTATAGAATTTAAATATTTGTGATACAATATTTTTATGATAAAACTGGTTGCTACAGATATAGATGGAACAATTCTTGCACTTGACAGAGAATTTACTGATGGTGTGAAAGAATGCATAAGAAAACTTTCTGATAATGGCATAAAAGTTGTGCTTGTTACAGGAAGGATGAATGCTGCCGCCCAATTGATTGCAAAAAAGCTTAATCTTGATACACCTTTAGTTTCATACCAAGGAGGGCTTATAAAAGAAGGCGAACATACGTTATATGAACAATACCTTACAGAAGAACAGGCTTCTAAAATTTTAAAATGGGCAAAAGAAATTAATATACATGTAAATTTTTATAATAATGATATTTTATATTCAGAAAGTGATAATGAAGAAATAAAACGTTATGCATCATCGCAAAATATAAGTTATGTTGTAAAATCTTTAGATACTATAAAAAAAGATAAAGTTAACAAAATTTTGGCAATTAACTATAATGCTCCTGAGGAAATAGACAGATATGAGGAAGAATTACCAAAAATTTTTCCTGAATTATATATAGTAAAATCTTCACCTTATTTTCTTGAGTTTTCAAACAAACAAGCTTCAAAATATTGTGCGGTAAAATTCTTGCAAAAATATTGGGGACTTCAAGATAACGAGATCTTAACAATCGGTGACCAAAATAACGATATCGCACTTTTAGAAGCAGGCGGAGTCAAAGTTGCAATGGGAAATGCTACAGATAAGTTAAAAAATGTTGCAGATTATGTGACGGATACTGTTTATAATGACGGTTTTGTAAAAGCAATAGAGAAATTTTGTCCTCAATTATAAACTTGTAATTAGTATAGTTTTATGTTACATTAACCCATGCCGTACTCCACGGGGACTTAGCGAATCTCTTGACTCGAACGCTATAATGCGAGGTGCAGAGCCTGCTGTGAGGGGTATAGTAGAAAAGCCTATGTTTATAGGATTGTTGATAGCTTAAAATATAGTGGCGTAAGATATCGAACCGTGTCAGGATGGAAACATAGCAGCACTAAAATAACCCTTGCGGGTATTATAATTTTAAGAAGTAGGTTGTATAAACAAAATCTGTTTTAGTATATTTCGATAGGCAGTGGTACGGTTTTTATAGTTTTTATGTCTTAAAAATATCATGCATGCCCCGTCGCTATTGCCATTTTTAAAAAAATATGGTACAATTCACTCGTGTTTGTTAAATAAGGGAAAAATATGATGGCAGAAAAGTATTCAAATGAAGATTTTGAGGAACTTTTATCGAAGTATGATTATAAGTTTAAACGCGGGGATATAGTTAGAGGAGTTGTTTGTGCCTATGAATCAGACGGGGCAATAGTTGACATTGGTTCAAAAAGCGCAGCATTTGTTCCGGCTTATGAAGTATCTTCTGATAGAAAAGCGAAGGTAGAAGATGTATTAGAAAAAAATACTGAATATGAATTTCTGATAACACAGGATAGTGATGAAAACGGGAAATTTACTTTATCATACAAAAAAGTAGCAGCAGCTCACACGTGGACTGAATTAGAAAAAATTAAAGATGCTGATGAAACTATTGCAGCTGTTGTTACACAAGTTGTTAGGGGCGGACTTATTGTTGATATTTCCGGAGTACAAGGATTTATTCCGCAAGGTCAGTTGTGCGCAAGAGAGACTGTTGCTGCACAAGGTGACAAGATTGAGGTTAAGATTTTGACTTTAGATAAATCGCAAAATAATTTGATTCTGTCAAATAAAAAAGTTTATGAAACAAATATGGCAGAAACAAGAAAGAATGTGTTCTCTCAAGTCGAAGTCGGTCAAATTGTTAAAGGAGAAGTTGTAAGAATCACTGATTTTGGTGCGTTTGTTAACGTAGGCGGTGTTGATTGTCTATTGCCTTTGTCGCAAATTTCTTGGAAATGGGTTGAACATCCGACAGATTTATTAAAAGTCGGTCAAGAAATAAATGTTGAAATTATTGATGTGGATTATGATAAACAAAGAATCAGTTTAAGTCTTAAAAACACCGAACCGGACCCTTGGATAAAAGCCGAAGAAGAGCTAAAAGAAGGTGATATAAAAGAAGGTATTATTACAAGAATTAAACCTTTCGGAGCTTTCGTAGAAGTTCTCCCCGGTGTAGAAGCTTTGCTCCCGCAATCCGCAGTTTCCGCTTATCAAAACAAAACAGGGAAGATGCTTGCTGCTGGCGATAAGCTTGATACCAAAATTGAAAAGTTTAATCCTAAAGATAAAAGAATTTCTCTTGGTTTGTCAGAAGAAGAAACTCAAGAATAATTATATTCAAGTTGTTTGAGAACAGCGTTTACGGAATCGGGAGAGATTCCAACAATATTTTCAAAACTGCCTTCAAATTTATCCAAATAATTTGGAGGCAGTTCTTGTATTCCGTAACTGCCTGCTTTATCAAGGGGTAAATATGTGTTTATATAGTCGTTTATCATTTGGTCTGTCCAAGTGGTGAATCTGACATAGCTGGTCGTTGAAATTGTAGCTGCGCGATTTGTTTTGGTGTTAATTGCGCAAATTGATGTTACTACACTGTGTGTTTGACCTGATAATGCTTTAAGCATATTAAAAGCGTTTTCTTTTGTATGCGGTTTTCCAAGAATTTTATTATGCAGGACAACAACTGTATCTGCCGCTATAACTAAAGAATCTTTATCAACCCTTCTTACAACATCCAAACATTTTTGTGTCGCTAAATCTTCAATTTTATCATATGAAAAACTATCACTTTCGAGCTTTTCATCATACTTCGAAGGTATAACTTCAAAAATTAAGCCCATATCTTTTAATATTTTTTTTCTTCTTGGTGAATTTGATGCAAGAATAAGTTTAACCATTTACTCCTGCCTTTGTTTTGATTCAAAATTTGTAATTTGTATGTTATTGATTTTCATTATTTATATTATCCTTGCTTTTGGTTTGTAGGTTTCAATCCGAATTCGTATGACATTTCCCCACATCTAATATCCGTTTGTTATAAATTCTCTGTTTCTGAATTTTGCACCAAGAGATTTTGCAATTTTTTCACACTGTTCAATATCAATATTGTGAATTTTATCAAATCCTGTTACTACACTCATAGACAAATCCATACCTGCTTTTTTACAAGCAGAGGCAAAATCTTTCATTGCTTCATAAGCATTACTGATTTTTGGCTTACAAATTTCATTATATTGTTCCTCTGATGAAGCATTTAAACTTATGGATACAGAATCTATAAGACCTTTGAATTCGTCTGCAATATTTGTTTTGTATATCGCGTTCGCATGACCGTTTGTATTTACTCTGATTTTTATTTCAGGATAATTAGTTCTCAAATATTTGCAAAAACTTTTCATCATCTCTTTTCTGAGAAAAGGTTCTCCATATCCGCAAAAAACTACTTCTCTGGCAGATGGTAAATATGATTGAAATTGCTCTATAATATCTTCTAAATTATAGTCATCATCGTGCCACATTTCTTTACCGCAAACATCATCCTTTTGTGTTCTTAAACAAAAAATACAAGAATTTGTGCAGGAGTTAGTCAGATTTATATAAACCGTTTCAGGATTTTGTTCATTATTAATTGAATATACCAGTGTGTACATAATTCCCCCTTAAAAAAATATTAGCATAAATATTGCTATACATCACCAAAAATAATATAATTATCTTAAAAGGAGTTTTTTGAATGAAAGTAAGTGTTATTTCTACGCATCTCCCGCAGCAAAAAATGTATAATTTTTATCAATCAAATACTTTACGAAATAATTCTGATATAAAAACAAAACAGTTTACATCAGAAAAAAAATTGTCTTTTAAGAGCGATAAAGGTGCTGCTGTAGGAATGGTTACGGGTGCTTTAGTGGGAATAGGTGCGGCTGCATTTATTATCGCAACCGGAGGGCTTGGTGCGGCTGTCGCCGCTGTAGGAGTTACAGGAGTAACCGGTGCAGGTGCAGGATTAGGAGCCCAAGTCGGCGGTATAATAGGTGGATTTGCGACTAAAGAAAAGGATTAATATTTTAGAGAGAATCTTTTACTTTTCTGAATTTCAATTTTCTTCCGGTTTCTTTCTCATCGCAACCCAGAACTTCATTCAAATGCTTAATCAAATCATCTGAGTGAAATGCCATTGCGTGTTCTGAACGATGGTGAATGTCTACGAGATGGTAGTGCATTGCATGTTCAACCTGTATAAGTGCCATATTATAGTCAAATAAACTATTTACATATTGTCCGACAGAATCTATATAATCTATTCTTGCGTCCTGAAGAGCATTATAGTCTGCTTTATCAGTAAGATACTCGTTTTCTACAGCTTTAATGTTATCCAAAGATTCTTGTGCGTTTTGTTGTGCTATTTCTATTGAAGCAGCTGCTTTATCTAAATTATTAAAAGCTCTTTCCAGTTCATAATATAAATCTTTTTTAAACAGCGTTATTTCATTTTCAGCAAGATTTACTTGCGCATCAGCACCTTTGATAGAATGCTTTAATTCCATTAAATTAACGGAAGTCGATAGATTAACCCCAACTTGGAGACTGTTATTTGTAGATTGCGTATTAGAATTATTGAGCCCGTATCCTACATTTGCGGTCAGGTCAGGGAAATAAGTTCTTTTTATAAATAAAAGAGATTGTTCCATGGCTTTTTTTGTTGCTTCAAGAGCTTTTAAATCAGGACTGGAATTGTAAGCTATATCAATTGCTTTATCCCTTGTAAATGCAAAAGCTTGCTTCTTAAATTTCGGTACAAGTTTTTTGGGTTTGTTATAATCATAAGCATTATCAAAATTAAAGGTTTCAGTACCTTTAATTGAAAAATCCGGCATTTTTTCAATATACATTGCATTGGAAAGATCAACTTTTGCATTTTTAAATTTATTCAAGGTCTCTATGTGCTCAATTTTTGATTTACTCAAATTAACTTTAGCAGTAGTCAAATCAGGTCCCGGTTTTGAAATTTGTACGTAGTGCTCATTAATTTCAACATTGTTCTCTGATATTTGAAGCATTGCTTCTGCTCTTAAAAGTTCATAATATTTTTCTTTAATATCAAAAAGTGTTGAACAAAGGCTATCCATAAATTCATATTCTGCAGCAATTTTATAAAACTCTTCCATTTTTACATAAGCAGTCGTTTTACCAAAATTCCATACCAACTGATTGAGAGATACTCCTGCATTTGGCAATTCTCTGTAATATCTGTCATAGTATTTTTTATTGGAATTATTTTCGTGGTAAAATCCCGCACCTGCATTAAAAGTCGGGAAGTACTGAGAACGTGCGATACCCAAATTGCTTGATGCAATATCTAATTCATATTTTTTTTGTCTTATTTTGGGACTGTTTTTAAAAGCTAATGCAACGCACTCAATTACAGAAAGATTAGAACCGTTTTTTATCTCAACCGGAAAAAAAAGTTCTTCTTCATGTGCTACCGCTCTTATATTTCCGAGAGAAAATGCAAAAAAAAGTGCCAGTGTGATAAATTTTTTATTTTTCATTTTATTAAACCAAATTTCTACTACAACTCTATTATACCATAAGCTGTCAATAGCAAATGTCTAAAAAGCTTATTAATAAAGAATTTATACACTTAACCACTCTGCAACTCTTTTTGCAATTGTATCAAAGCCTAATTCTATTCCCAAATTCTTTGGCTCGATTGATTTTGAGTAATATAAAACAGGAACTTGTTCTCTTGTATGATCTGTTCCAGGTACTGTAGGATCACATCCATGGTCTGCTGTGATTACCAGTAAATCGTCTTCACAAATTAACGGAATAATTTTATCTAAATAATCATCTATTTCTTCTATTGCAGCTCCATAACCTTTGGCATCATTTCTGTGACCATACAACATATCTGTATCAACCAAATTTGTAAAAATAATTTCTTTTGTATTGTCTGTTATATCTGTATTAGGATATTTTATTGATTCTAAGTCTAATTTTTCCTCTACAGCTTTTAATGTTAATTCCAGTCCTTCTTTATTAGAACCTGTATGTATTGCGTGTGTTATTCCTGCTTTTGAGAATATATCTTCGATTTTTCCAATACCTATAACTTTAGCGCCGGAATCTTTAATTTTGTCTAATATTGTTTTGTTTGGAGGAGCCATAGAATAATCTCGTCGGTCTTTTGAAATTCTTGTCGGTTTTCCGTCAATAATTTTGTATGGTCTTGCAATAACCCTTGCAACATTATAATTTCCTTCGTCCAAAAGCCTGCGTGCTACTCTGCACCATTCATACAGCGTCTCCAACGGTATCATATCAGTATCAAGTGCTATTTGAAAAACGCTGTCAGCAGAGGTATAAACAATCGGATATTTTGTTTTATGATGCTCATCATTGAGTTTCTCTATGATTGCGGTACCGCTTGCGGGGATATTGGCAAGAATGCCGCCGCAATTTGTTTCTTTAATAAATTTATCAATAAGTGCTTTTGGAAATCCTTCCGGAAATGTTGCGAACGGTTTTTCAGAAACCAAACCTGCTATTTCCCAGTGACCCGTTGTTGTATCTTTTCCTTTAGATTTTTCCTGAAGAATACCATATTGAGCAATTGGAGTTGTCGTCTTTTCAATTCCTTCATAATCACCAAGATTACCAAGCCCCATAGCTTCTAACACAGGAACATCAAGCCCCTTATTATAATGACATACATTTTTTAGAGTATTACATTCAGCAATATCTCCAAATTCGGCGTGGTCAGGCATTGCTCCGCAGCCCATAGAATCAATTACAACAATAATTGCTCGTCTTTTTCCCATAGAAATTCCTCCAAACTGAATATATTATATCATAATTTTTTATGATATGATTATTGAAAAAGGAGAATTAATTATGCAGGCAAGACGTGCTGCGAGAGAACTCGCACTTATATTATTTTCACAATTCGAAAAAGAAATATCTAAATATACCAAAAAAGATTTTGAAGAAATTATGGTTAAATCTGTAAGAATTCTTTCAAATTCAGCTTCTGAAGAATTGAAATTAACTGTAGGCAGTTTGATTGATATAAAAGATATGCTGGAAACTTATGAGGCAGATCACGAGTCAAACATTAGCCGTCCTATGGGTGCAAAAAACAAGCCTGTACAAATTCCTATGACTGACGAAATGATTTCTAAAGTTGATACTATGCTTGATGTCGCTGAAAAAGCGATTATGGCATTAGAAATTGCTGAATTTACTACTCTTGAAAATCAATCGGAGGTTAAAAATTACGCAGTTACTATTGCAGAACAATTTAAAAATAACCAAAAAGCAATAGATGCTGAAATTCAAAAATATGCAAACGGCTGGGATATATCAAGACTTGTAAAAATGGATAAGGATATTTTGAGAATTGCTATAACAGAATTGCTATATTCAAAAGACGCTCCTATTAAAGTAATTGTTGACGAAGCGGTTGAACTTGCTAAGAAATATTCTACCGAAGATTCTTCATCTTTTGTGAATGGTATTTTGGCAAAAGTTATCGTTGAAAACGGTTTAAAGGGGTAAAGAGGTAAAGGGGTAAAGGGGTAAATGTCAGTAGATGTTTAACTTTTTTGATAAGCTAAAATCAACGGTATCCAAAACTGCACAATCACTTGTGGGAAATGTTGTTGGCGCGGTTTCTGAAGAGGAAGAATTCTCTGAGTTTGTTTTGGATGATATGGAAGACTTGCTTATAAGTGCGGATTTGGGGGTTAATTTCGCATCAGAGCTTGTAGATAAATTACGAAAACAAAACAAAATAAAACCTTCTCAAGTAAAAGAGTTTTTAAGAAATGAATTTTTAAAAACCTTGGAATTTGCAGGTTCCCCAAAATTAAATTATAAAGATGGCGAATTAAATATTTATTTTATTGCCGGTGTGAATGGAGCCGGAAAAACAACCCTAATCGGTAAGCTTGCATACAAATTTAAGCAAGAAGGGAAAAAGGTTCTTATAGCAGCAGGGGACACATTTAGAGCTGCTGCTGAAGAACAGGCGGATATTTGGTCCAAGCGCTCAGGTGCCGATATTGTACGTCGTGATAAAGCTGACCCTGCTTCAGTTGTTTATGAAGCTATCCAAAAAGCACGCAAAGAGAATTACGATGTTATATTAGTTGATACTGCCGGTAGACTTCAAAACAAATATAACTTAATGGAGGAATTATCAAAAATTAAGAATGTTATTGATAAAAATGCTCCAAACGAATTGCGAGAATCTATATTAGTTATTGATGCGAATACAGGTCAAAATGGCTTACAACAAGCACAAGTATTTAAAGATTGTGTTAATCTCACCTGTGTAGCGCTTACGAAGCTTGACGGCTCAGCAAAGGGTGCGATAGTCTTAGCAATCGCAAAAGAATTATGTTTGCCGGTTAAACTTGTTGGTGTCGGAGAAAAAATGGAAGATCTTCAGGATTTTAACTCACAAGAATTTATCAACGCACTTTTTATTTAATGCTATACGATTTCCATTTTCTGTCTTAGTGTATCTGCAGAACCTTCATAGCCGGCACGTCCCATAAGAGCATATGTATAATCTTTTGCTTGTTCTACCCCAGGTTGGTCAAATGCGTTCACATTATATAGCTCACCAGCTATCGCTGTTTCTACTTCAAACATATAAAGTAGCTGTGCTATATTATATTCATTAATTTTATCTATCGTTATTGTAATTGTCGGTTTGTGATAATCAGTTAAAGATACTCTTGTTGAATCTGCCTCAGCATTAATTAAATCATTTATTGTTTTACCTCCAAGATATCCGATTCCAGTATATTCAAATATCCGTGGTATTTCTAAAGTTGTATCAAAATCTCCAACTCGTATAAATGTTATAATTTTGTCGTTAGGTCCTTCATTATATAGTTGGATTTGTGAATGTTGATCTGTTGCGCCCAAAGCTTTTACCGGAGTTTGTCCGGCAGAGACATTTTCGCCATTTCTGTTTACACCTTTTCCCAAAGATTCTGCCCAAAGTTGAGCATACCAATCTGCAATATACTTTAATCGGCTTGAATATGGCATCATTACAGAAATGTTTTTACCCTTTTTATCCATTAAATATTGTATTAATGCACACTGGGCTGCTATATTTTGATGTATATCCGTATTCTTCAGTTCTAAGTCAATATCCTTTATGCCATTGATTAATTGATCAATATCTAATCCTACTAATGCAAACGGAACGAGACCAACAGAAGAAAAAACTGAAAATCTTCCACCTACATCATCCGGAACATAGAAAATTTTGTATCCTTCTTGATCTGCCAGCTGTCTCAAAATTCCCATTTTTTTATCTGTTGTAGCTACGATATTTTTTCTATAATCATCACCCAGTTCTTTTTCCATACGGTCTTTAATTATCATATACTGAGACATTGTTTCTGCAGTATCACCCGACTTTGTAATGACATTTACAAGCGTCTTTTTTAAATCTAAAATGTCTAAAATTCCGTTGATTGAATCGGGATCTATATTATCCAGAAAAAATATTCTTGGTAAATTGTTTCTTTGCTCTTTTGTTAAAAAATTCCAATATGGCTTAAGAAGAGCTTCTGTTACGGCAAGTCCTCCTAACGCAGAACCTCCTATGCCTAAAACAAGAATGTTGTCAAATCTTCCTTCGACAAGTGATGCAAATTCTTTTACATACCAGACAGTTTCTTCATTATAGCCTAAGTTCATCCATTGAAGTCTTTCTCCAGGCTTATCTTTTCGTTGATTCAAATTTTTTATTATGTCTGCAACTTTTTCAGCATAATTATTAAATTCTAATTCAAGATTTAATCCATGCTCTTCTCCAATAACAGATGAATCAGCAGTTTTGCAGTTTAGTTTGAGCATTAAATACCTCATTTAACCTGTGTGTATATTTCAATTGTACAAAAAAAAACTATTTTTTCAAGATTGTCAAACTCTCTCTGTATCTGTGATTTGAGGGGTTATATATTAAGTTATACCCTTGTTTTATTTTTTGCAGCTTTTGCGCGTTTTTTTCTGCGCATTAAATCAACAAATGCTTCCAATCTTGTAATATATCCGGCACGTCCGGTTTGTTCGTCCATTATAAGCGGTAAAATCGGAATGTCGTGTTCCATTCTCATTGTTGGAAAGATGTTCTGTGACATAATTTCCGGCATACAAGTAAATGGTGAAATATGTATTATTCCATCCTTGCCTTTAACATCAGCAAAAACTACATCAGAAATGCATTCCAGCGCATCACCACCTATATCTCTCATAAGATAAGGTTTTGCCATTCTCTCAGCTCTCTGAAGGTGAGTTTCTTTATTCTGAAAGGCTTTTGGTATAATAGCGTCTTTTAAAAAGCTTCCTACGGTTAAGCTTCTTCTTGTTTCAACCCCC
>CADCNZ010000015.1 GCA_902802935.1 uncultured bacterium
AAAAACAAAAACTAATTAACGCTTCTACACTAACTATATATTTAAACTCTAAATATGGAAGAAATGAAATAAATAAATATTCAATGGTTGGTAACCAATCAAATTTTAGTCCAGCGAAATTTAAAGAAATCATTATCCCACAGCTAAGTACTAAAATTCAAGAGGCTATTGAAAAAATAGTTTATGAAGCCGATAGTTTTAATAAAGATTCAAAAAAAATCTATTGCCAAGCAGGAGAATTATTATTAAGAGAATTAGGAATATTAAATTGGCAACCAAAACATGAATTGTCATATATAAAGAATTTTTCTGATGTAAGTACTTCAAATCGTTGTGACGCAGAATATTTTCAACCGAAATATGATGAGATTATTAAAAAAATTAAGTCATACTCAAATGGGTGGGATACCGTAGATAATATTATTGAAATTAATGATAAAAATGTTACCCCAAAAGATAATGAAGAATATAAATATATTGAGTTATCAAACATTTCAAATAATGGAGAAATTACAGGAGCCACTATTGATATAGGGAAAAATCTTCCTACAAGGGCAAGAAGATTTGTAAAGGCAGGTGAGTTAATAGTTTCATCTATAGAAGGTTCTTTAAATAGTATTGCTTTGATAACAGCAGAATATAATAAATCATTCTGTTCTAATGGATTTTATGTTTTAAAATCAGATTTCTATAATTCAGAAACATTATTATGTTTATTGAAATCAATTATTGGACAAATGCAATTGAAAAAGGGTTGTAGTGGAACTATTTTAACAGCAATTAGTAAAGAAGAGTTAAATAAAATTATACTTCCTAAAATATCTAATGATATTCAAGTTCAAATAAAAAATAATATTCAAAAAATGTATGAATTAAAATATCAATCAAAACAACTTTTAGAAATTGCAAAAAGAGGTATTGAAATCGCTATTGAAGAAAATGAAGAAGTAGCAACAACTTGGATCAATGAACAAATCTCAAAAATAGGAGTAAAACTATAATGCCTGAATATAAAAAGGAATGGATGCAAAAAGCAAATATCGATTATTTCTCGCCGTTTGTTTCACTATGGTTAGGGTTTAATTCATGGTTCAGGTCACATTATTGTGAAATTGAACCTAAAATAGATAGAAATTATATAAATCAATTAAAAACAGATAATACAGCTAGAAATCAAACTTTGACTAATTTTAAAAATCTCATGGCTGAAGATAAAACAAAAGAAAATATTCGTTTTAAGTCAGATTTAGAATCTTTAATATATTCTTTAAATAGAGTTGATCTTAAGAACCCAGATCCTTCTAAATATAAATGCGCAATAAAATTTGAAACAGCGTTAATTGATTATGAACGTAAGAATGAGGTTTCCGCTTATGTTAATCTAAAAAAAGAAAAAGGTGACAGAGGAAAGATTCAGCTGGATAGTTTATATGTAACGGATGATTTAAACATACTTTTTGCAGGTTTAATAGAAATTCTATATCAAATAAGATGTTTACTTATACATGGCAATTTGGAACCGGAAGAAGAAAATCATGAAGTTATTAAATACTGCTATTTTGTATTATTAGCATTAATGCAAGAATAATTATGAAAATTATTCTAAGAGTTTTGCAATATCTTCATCTGTAATTTTTTGCTGATTTAATAATCTGTATTCATATTTTGTGAACCAAGTATTAAAATAATTTATCATCCACATTATCTTAGATTTAATTTTTTCATCATTTTTTTGCTTTCTAAACATTTCTAAAAGCCGAATTTTAAAAGCCACATCATCAAAAGTGTCACATAAATGAAAAATATTTAAAAAGAATTCGTTATCTTCATCTTGCATAAGATAATAGCGATCGTACGGTTCAGTAACCTTTGTTCTGACAAGAATTCTTGGAACATTTGCTACTTGTTCTTCTAATTTGACAGCTTGAACAAGTGCTTTTCCGTAAACAATTTTATCGTTATGAAAGAACTCTCCTTCAACTATTGCCCCACGCATTAAATATCCATAGCGCAAAATTTCATTATAAATATTTGCCACAGTATTAAATAATGTCGCAATTTTATCATCTCTTTGGTCGTCATTTTCTTTTAATTCAATGGCTAATACAATATTGTCTGAAAATATTTTTACAAATATATCTTCT
>CADCNZ010000016.1 GCA_902802935.1 uncultured bacterium
AATGACCGGAAGATATTTTTTGTGAATATTTATCAAGTTCTTGACGATAATATGAAACAACATTTTTCACATAATTTACATCTTTTAAGCGTCCTTCAATTTTAAAAGAATAAACACCGGCTTCTATCATATCTTTTATGTGAGCTGAAGCATTAAAGTCTTTTAAACACAGTGGATATATGCCGCTTTTCACAATATTACCGCTATCATCAACAATTGAATATTTTTTTCTGCATGGTTGAGCACATTCTCCTCTATTTGCCGAACGACCACCTATATACTGGCTCAGGTAGCATTGCCCGCTATAAGAAACACACAATGCTCCGTGGATAAAGCATTCTAACTCCATTTCCGGATTCGCTTCGTGAATTTCTCTTATCTGTTCGATTGATAACTCTCGTGCAAGTACAACCCTTGAGACTCCAATATCATTCCAGAATTTTATTTTTTCTTTATCTCTGTTATCACATTGAGTGCTCATGTGAATTGGTATTTTTAGTCCAAGTTCTATTATTTTTTCAAGCAGTCCCATGTCTTGAATCAAAATAGCATCTGCACCTATCCTATCCAACTCTTTTACCAACTTAATAGCTTTATCTAATTCTGCATCGGTTAGTATCGTATTAACTGTTATAAATACCTTTGCGTTAAACTTATGAGCATAACATATTACTTCCTGTATATCAGCCAAAGAATTCGGAGCACTTTGTCTTGCACCAAATGCTTCTGCTCCGATATAAACAGCGTCTGCACCGCAATCTATTGCAGCAAAAGCTGTTTCTTTATTTTTTGCAGGTGCTAATAGTTCTGTTCTCATAATCTTTCCTTGGCATAAAATTTATCTTGCTAAATTTTATCCTCTCATTTTACTGCCGAATATTGACTTTAAGAAAGATAAAATTCCTTCGCTGCCGATTCCGCCGCCATTTTGAATACGCTCGTAATTATCTTTTACATATTGATTTCTGGGATCTACTGATTTCAATTTATCCATATAATCGATTGCTCCGCCAATATCACCTATCGATTCACGAAATTCCGCCAATTTTTGCAAAGCATTTGTATTTTTAGGATCTATGTCTGAAAGCCTTTCATAGAATTCTGAAGCTTTTGTTTTATCACCTTCTGTTTCAAGTAAGGCCGCGATTGTTTCTATTAAATCAACGTCTTTATTATTAAATCTGTACGCAGTCATATACTCATTCAAAGCAACGTCCTTATCTCCACGAACGATATTATATTTTCCCCAATTCAAATGTTCATTAAAAGAATCATTCTTTTGTTCATATATTAAAGCTCGCATTTGATATATCAAAGCAGAATTCGGATCTATTTTTGCATATTCATCAATTTCTGCAAAAGCTTCATCATACATTGATTTTTGAAAATAATATTGTGCCAATAACGAATGAAACAACTTATCATTACCCAGTTGGTTTTTACATTTCATTAGCACATCATATCCTTCATCATTTTTATCTAAGTCAAATAACGCCCTCGCTTTTGTCAGCTCATTTTGTGTAAGCGCAAGTGCTTTGTCCGGTTGAGAATTTCTTATATAATATCCTGCAAGAACTTCGTCATAATCACTAAAACCATAATCTTTTTTTCCTCTTTCCAATGTTTGAATTGCAGAAACTAGGCCTTCCGTTTTTTCATACAACTCTGCTAGTTTTAAAAACACAATCGGATTTTTATCATCAAAATCAGAAATTTTTAAGTATTCATCTATTGCTTCCGTATACTTTTCTTGTTCTTCACATAGACCAGCATAAAGATACCTTGCGGGTAGTGCTTCTTGTTGATCTTTTGCATGAGATATAGCCTTTTTATAATCACTTTTAGCAAAACTCATCTGTTGTTGAAGCGCATGCATATTACCTCTTAACAAATAATACTTAAATTTATCTTCGTCAACAAATATATCAAGCAGCTGTTCATGCGCCATTATATTTGAAGGATCTACCTCCAAAATTTTTGCATAATAAAATTTTGACTCTTCTTTTTTATTGACAATATTTGCCAAATGCGCAAGTCTGGTCAATATTTCAACATTATTTTCATTATTAACAAGCATCTTTTTATATTCAGCATATGCTTCTTCATATTTTTCACTTTGTTCAAGTTGTTCTGCTATATTCATATACAAAGTCTCCTTAATTAAATTTGTTTTGCGCTTCTGCAATCCCTTGTGTGTAATAACAAGCTATACCCTCTTTAGCTTTTGTGAGAGTTGTTTTTAAAGTATCAAGTTCCTCTTTTGAAAAATTTTGTAACACAAATACTTCAGACGGTATATTAGTCTGAGGTCCTATGCCTATTTTTAGCCTTGCAATATCTTTTGTACCCATATGTTGTATTACGGACTTAATTCCGTTGTGTCCTCCATCTGAGCCATTCGCCCTAAATCGAATTTTACCGAGTTCCAAAGATAAGTCGTCATAAACTATTAAAACATCTTTTACATCTATCTTGTAGTAATCTGTAACTGCCCTGACGGCTTCTCCTGATAGATTCATAAATGTTGTTGGTTTAATTAATAAATAGTCTTCTATTCCATTCCTAAGATTTGTCATAAGGCATTTTAGGCGAGAATTCTCACGAAATTGCAGACCAGAATTTAAAGCAATGCTGTCAATTAACATAAATCCGGCATTATGCCTTGTAAAAGTATATTTATTACCTATATTTCCTAATCCTGCAATTAATTTCATGAATTATTACCTAAATTTTCTCATATTTTTCATCATTTGATGCATGGAAAGTTTTCCGCCCATATTCTGCCCCATTTTACCTGCTAACCTTCCCATATTTTTTTTGACATCAGAAAAACCTTTCATCATTTTACGCATCTGTTCAAATTGTGTTATAAAGAGATTTATATCATGAAGAGATATTCCTGAACCTGCGGCTATACGTCTTTTTCGTGACGAGTTCATCAATTCGGGATGTTCACGCTCTTCCGGCGTCATACTCTGTATAAAAACTTCTATTCGTTTAAACTGTTTTTCTCCTTCGTGTGATATTTTTTGCCTATCATCATTCGAAAGTCCTAATCCCGGAATCATTCCAAGCAGATTGTCCATTGAACCAAACATTTTCATTTGTGATTGCATTTTTAAAAAATCATTAAAAGAAAATTCCGCTTTTGCCATTTTAGCTTCCATTTCTTTTGCCGATTTTTCGTCAAAAACTTCTTGGGCTCTTTCTACTAAAGATACGATATCTCCCATTCCAAGAATTCTTGTTGCCATTCTTTCCGGATAGAAATCCTCAAGAGCGTTTAATTTTTCGCCGGTACCAGTAAGCTTAATCGGTTTTTGTGTGCAGTATACAACACTTAATGCAGCACCACCTCTTGAATCACCATCTAATTTTGTTAAAACCAAACCTGTTACACCTAATTGAGCATCAAAGTTTTCCGCCACATTTACGGCTTCTTGTCCAGTCATTGAATCAATTACAAGTAGTTTTTCAGATGGATGGAATTCTCTGTCTATAAGCATTAACTCTGCCATCATATCCGTATCAATTTGCAAACGTCCTGCCGTATCAAGTATTAAAACATTATGCCCGTTCTCTTTTGAGTATTCTATTGAATCAGCTATAATTTTTCTTACATCAGTGCTGTCTTCAGCAAAAACAGATATATCAGTCTCTTTTCCAAGTGTTTTCAACTGTGTTATTGCCGCAGGTCTATACACATCACAGGCAACAAGTAAAGGATTTTTTCCTTCCTTTTTAAGTTTTATTGCAAGCTTGGCCGAAGATGTAGTTTTTCCGCTTCCCTGAAGTCCAAGCATCATTACCAAAGAAGGATGTGACGATAAATCCAAGGGCTTTTGTTCTGTACCAAGGATGCTGATCAACTCGTCATGCACAATTTTTACAAGCTGCTGAGAAGGATTAACTCCTGATAGAACATTTTCTCCTTCAGCTTTATCTTTTATATTTGAAATAAAGGCTTTTACAACCCTTAAATTCACATCAGCTTCCAAAAGTGCTCTTCTGATTTCTCGCAGAGCCTCTTGCATATTATCTTGAGTTAACTCCTTCTGCCCTGCGGTACGTTTTATAACATCTTGTAATTTGTCAGACAAAGAATCAAACATATATGATATCCCTTTTTTCTTTAGAATATCATAAAAATGATGCTAAGTAACTATCCTGTTATTTTCATCGTTCGCTCTATATTATCTTTTACTTGAGTTTCTATGCCTGTTATCATTTTCATTATTGCGGACATTTCTGTATTTAAATTATCCATTATTTGGTCTATCTTTGTTTCTTTTGCATTAATAATCGCTTTTTCATTTTCGTATTCAACAAGAGCTTCCTGTCTTAAATCAGAATCGCTTACTGGAAAAATATATTCACAGTTTGATGCAATGTCTATGCTGTAATCATATTTGTTTTTGGTATGCGCCGCTTGATAACCTATATCATTTTTACTGGTTACATAATCAGCATTTTTAACCATTGTCATAATCACATATTCGTTGTTTTGAAGCATTTGGTTTAAATAATTTGAATCATTTGCGCTATAATCTTCAACCCATCCGTTTTCAGCTACTGCGGTAAATAACTGATCATAGAATTCTATTTGCTGTTCTTGTGATTTAGTGAATATTTGGTTATCTATATTTAATACGTCTTGATATTCTTTATATGCATCTTGAACTGCTTGATCTTTTGCTTGTAATGTATTATACCAATTCTGCCATTCTTTTGTTGATGTATCACGAAATACATAAATCTTATCACCACTTGAATTTGTTGAATCAGCTTTTAAACCTCCAACAATATGCTCTATTAATTTAGTTATATCGACTTTGACATTTCCCGCACTGCCTGAGAAAGGTAAACTATTTCCGCTTTCTCTCATTTTTTTAGACTGAAGTGAATAGTTTACTACAGAACTATATGTAGAATAAAATTGATCGCAACGTTCTTTAAGGTCTTGACGAGTATTATAACCATTTAAAAGAGTATGTGAATCAGCATCTATAAAATATTTACTCAAGCTGTTATACACGCTATCCGTAATAGCTTTCAAATCTGCTTCTGTTCTGATGGTTTTTGTACCTTTGGACAAATCACCTGTCAATTTTTTTACGATTTTTGAGTATGTTTCGTTTGAAGTTTTCACCTCATTTTTTTTATAATTAAGCCTTTCTTCACCAAGTTTGTAATAATTATCCCATTTTGCTTGTACTACATTATTACTTGCTTCGTATGTTTCTAAATCACTAACAGAAAAACCTGTTAGATCAGATAGTATTTCATTTCTATGTGTAGACCAGTCTCCAACGATTTTCCCGTTTGGAGAAAATTTTTCAGCATATTTTTTATATTTTGAGTCCAAAACAACCTTGCCTGAGCTATTTGCAAGTACAAACGGCTTGGAACTATTTGCTGTACATGGTCTCATTAAAGTGTTATATGTAATATCCGTATATTCAATGCCGGAATTATTAGACCATTTTAGCACTTTAGTACTCAGAGCCTGCTGATATTTTCTGGATACTGCCTGCATATTTCGGGTTAAGTCTTCTTTTTCATTTGCATAATGGATTTGACTGCGGGAAATACTATTTTTCCTGCCAATCAGTGATAATAATCTAACGCTGGATGATCCTAAACCCATTTTATCGCTTTTCCTTATAATTGTCCCTTTGATATATATATCGGCATTTTTTTTATAAACTTTAGAAATTATGAGCATTTTTTTTAAAATTGTTACAAAAATTTACAATTAGTCTATTCGTATGATTTTATATAATTTTAATTAAAGTTTTTATTCTCACGACCGAAGTTGATAATATACACTTTGGTTTGGAGAAAATATGACAGAAATCACACTTACCCCTAAGTTTACGCATATAATGGCGCTCGAAAATAATGCACAAGGTTTATTGGAAGAAGCCCGTGTAGCACATGAAAACTACTTAATACGTCAGCAAAGTACTGATTTGGAACACGCAATAGAGTGTTACATTGATGCAATAAAAGCAGATCCTTCAAAGCCTGAGTCTTACTACAGATTGGCAAGTTTGCTATTGATAAAAGGACAAATATCCGTTGATGGAGCCTTGGAACAGTGCAAAACCGCTGTCAGTTTAGAACCAAATAATACAAATGCACATATATATACCGGTTATTTCCAATGTTTAAATGGCAACTATGACGAAGCTGAAAAAGAGTTTAGTCTTGCTATATCGAATTCAGGTAAGAATTCTGCAAGACCAAGATTGTTCATGTCAAAGGTTTTGTTGTCAAAAATAAAATCACATAATTCATCAGCAAAAGATGTCATGAAATTTTTATATTATCTATTGTCAGGCAGCATGATGATAATGTGGGATTGTCCATCAATAAAAATGTTTTGTAAGTTCCTTGCGAATGATTTTTCAGTTTTTTCATATAAGACTCTCGGTGAAACATTTGAAAAAATGAAGCTATTCCCGTCAGCGTTGGAAGCATATTCTAAAGGTTTGGAAAAGACTTCGCAAGGCAATTTATTTTATCAAAAAATGGGAGATTTATCTTTAGAATGCAATAATGTTGATGCCAGCATTGAATTTTTCAAAAAAGCTCATGAGCTAAATCCTGCTGACAGAGATGTACTTATAAAACTTGCGACTATAAGTCAAACATATTTTCCTGATAATACTGATGAAACCATAGACTACTACAATTCTTTACTTGAATTTGGAGTTGATCTTGATAAAATTTATTATGAATTAGGTCACCTTTACCTTAACAAATCAGATAAAATTCATGCAGTCACAGCATTTAAATTAGCTCAAGAATTAAGCCCTGAAAATCCATACTATAACAATTCACTTGCTTATGCTTATGTAAAAGCAGAATTATATGATGATGCAATTGAATACTATCAAACAGCTATAAAATTAAACCCTGATTCTGAATGGACGTCAATAGTTTGTCATGCGCTTGGAGCTATCTACGCGGAAATCAAAAACAATTTTGATGCTGCAGAAGCAACATTCAATGCGGGTTCACTACTTGATCCTAATAACGTTGATATAAGATTATCGCTCGGCGATTTATATATGAATCAAAATGATTTAGACAAAGCTATTAAAACCTACTGTGATGCAATTGCAGTTGATCCGGAGAATTATCTTACATACGCTAAAACAGGTCTTGCTCTTTGGGAAAAAGATTATATTGAAGAATCAATTGTTGCCTTTCACAAATCTATTGATTTAAACCCTGATTTTGAAATTGCACAAAACAATCTTGGAGTTGTTTACCTTGATGGAATTGGCGACCCTAAATCATCATTGGAATATTTTAAAAAAGCTATAGACGTAAATCCTAATTATACACTTGCATATTTTAATCTTGCAAGGGCATACCAAACAATTGGAGATAAAGCATTGGCTGCAGAATATTTCCAAATGACAATGGATTTAAATAAAATAACAGAAGAATTGTCTGAAAAAGATATCAGAAAAAGACTATACGAGCTTTTTGAATAATTCATTATAAAGTTGAATGAGCTTCTTCTACCACTTCATCTATATCTGCATTGAATTGCTCACCTTCGGTACCAAACCAAATCAGATACTCTATATTACCTGCAGGGCCTTTGATTGATGAATAGGTTAAGCCTTTTACTGTATAGTCGAGAGATGTTACACAATTAATAACATTTTTTATAACCTGTTTGTGAACATTTTTATCTCTTACGACACCGCCTTTTTCTATAAGCTCTTTCCCTGCTTCAAATTGAGGTTTTATTAAACATATCATCTCATGATTACTTCGAGATAATAATGTCTTTAAATTAGGCAATACTTTTGTTAGGGAAATGAATGACAGATCTGAGACCAGCAAATCGGCAACAGGTTCGTTTAACGCATATATATCATCAAATTTACATATTTTCAAATTAGTTTTTTCTATAGTTTTAACCTGATGTGAACTTCTGATTTTCCAATCCAATTGACCATAACCTACATCAACTGCATACACAAATTTTGCTCCGTTTTGGAGCAGACAATCTGTAAAG
>CADCNZ010000017.1 GCA_902802935.1 uncultured bacterium
CCAATATCTGCACAACATAACATATATTGTTTGTAGAGCACGATCTCTTGCTCTATCGGCAAAAGGAGTCAAACTTGTAGCTTCAACGTATTTATAGAAAGTTTGGTGATACTGTGTAAATTGCTCAAAATGAGATCGGTCTCTGGATTTAGCTTGATTGTATGTAGCAATAACTAATCCCGGAGTGCTTCTGCCGACACGGCTTGTTGCTTGTATATATTCTGCGGTTAATTTAGGTTGACCGACAACAACCATTGTTCCAAGTCTTCCTACATCAACTCCGACAGAAATCATGTTAGAGGCCAATAAAAAATCATATACTGTTTTATTTTTTTCTTTTGGATATTTATTATTTAACGTAAGAAGCACTTCACTAATATATTCACTTGGTATTCGGCTCGTTAGCTCCTGATAATCATTATAAGAAACGTCGTCAGGTTCATTTATATCATATAGATTATGAAATTTTGTTTCCTTTAAGTACTTGTACATTGCTTGTATGTCATCAATTACCCTTATTATGGCTCCTCCAAGATCTCTTAACGAATTAAAATAAATTGTCAGAGTCCAAAAAGAATCTATGACATCATTACTATATTTATTTAGCGATGCTAAATAACGTGTTGCAAACAATAAAGAAGACATAACACGAATCATCATCATTGTCGGACTTGTTCCGATGCCCATACAACCCAAATATTTTCTGGCAGGTTTGTCTTCAGGTTTTGAAATAATTGCAAAGAATGAATCTTCAATATCAATACCTTGAGCCGGAAATTGAGAATAACCTGAAGCATAAAGTGCTTTTATTTGTTCATCAGCATTTTTAATAGTTGCCGTAGAAGCTATTATTTTAGGTTTTGGTCTATCATCACGAGTGATTATTCCAATAATTGCAGATTCATATAAACCCGTCACGGTTCCCAATGGTCCTGAAATCAAATGTAATTCATCTTGTATTATCAAATCTGGAGGCAAGTATTCATTACCCGATTTTACATTTCCAAATATTGCTCCTGCTCCGTCATTGAGTGCTACTTGTGCGAATTTATCTACAGTTGAGACAATAAAAGTCGGAGGATTTTGATATATCTCTTCATCAATAAGTATGATAGGTAACCCTTCTTCCGAAGAGAATTCACAATTCTCATCCGGGCAGTGAATAATCATTCTGTTATCACTGATAGAATAATTTTCTTGTGTTATTTCCTTGCCGCACCAAGGACATCTTTTTATTTGCTTAGGATCACCTATACTTTCATAATAACCATTTTCTTTATTTTGATTAGGTTGTTTTAAACCTAATTTAACTTCTGCATCTTCAATTTTGTTTGGAGTAAGTGCAGTACCTGCCCATAATCCGATTGTTACACGTTCGCCCGAAATATTTTCTTCTTGCCGTATCAAGTCACAAGCACAAATTAATGCTGCAGCACGCTCAAATTGTTGAAAAGAAAGCAATCGAAGAGTATAACGGGTAAATACCGTAACACCACTACCCTTAATACCATGTCTTAGTCTTCTTAAAAATATTGTAAAAGCTGCAATCCCTAAATATGCTTCCGTTTTACCTCCCCCTGTCGGAAACCATAACAAATCCGTCAAGTTTCTGTCTTTAGAATTTTCATTCGCTATTGATTCAAGTTCTTGTAACATAAAGGCTAATTGGAACGGATACCAATTAAAATCTATCTTTATTTCATCAAGTTTAGGTAATGGCTTGTTATCTTTTGCAAGTTTATCTTTTTCTTTTATCCACTTTTTATGCCTGTCTTGCATATACATGGCCTTATTTGCTAATCTGAAAGCCATTTCAACGTTTTTATCATTATTTATTAAATCTGCTGCCGACTTTATTCTTTCACAAGATTCTTTGCATTTGCCAATGTTCTTTTCTGCACTTTCTTTTAGTCGTACTTCAACATTACTAATCTTTTGTTCAGTTTCGTTTATCCATGTATTGTAACTGTCACATAAATCATTTATTCCTTTTATTATATCTTCTTTTGGTGCCGTGCTTATATATTCAGCAGATAAAATATTACCTTTAAATTTATCTGATGGCTTCATTTGAAAAAGCTCATATTCAGGTAAAAATTCTGTTTGAATATAATTAACGGAATTAGTTTTGGGATCAATATCCCAACTTGCCGCACAACCATGACCCTGCGCATAACATTTTGTTTTAGAATAAAGCAAATCATATTCTTTACTCTCTTCCGATTCTGTTAAATATACGTTCTTCTTTGCTTCAACAAAAGTAAAGGTATTGTCTGCACATATTTTGATTTTAGGTTGAAAAAAGGTATATTTTGAATATTCTTTACGATCACATTCTGTTTTAGTATTTGAAATACTTACTGTTATGGTTTTTGTGCCATCAGGGTATGTTTTATGCTGTAATATCGTCATTTTTAGATTATCATCAATATTTTCTTCAAATTTTTTACAGGATGATAATTTATAATCAAAAGAAAATTCATGAGGATATCTTTTCCACAATGTTTTTTTATTCTTTTTTTCTACATTTTTACTATTACTTTCAGCGTTTTCAGGATCAATGAATTCTTTATAGGTTGCATAACTTATGAGAATTTTAAAACCTGGAATATTTTTATTTAAAGTAAAAGAAATCCGCATGGCCGAAGGGTTTGGTGTGTTACATAATGAGATTTCGTCAGAGTTTTCAAAAACATAACTTGATGATTTAATAGTTTTGGACTTATCATCTTTTACTGATTCAGCTTCTTTAAACTCGGAATTGGATTGTTCTATTGCAAAAGTTTCCGAAAAATCTCTACCGTCCGTTTTGATAGGATATAACTTTCCTGCAATATAGTATTTCACAGGATCTTCTATTACTTCATCCTCTTTGACTGGTCCCAAGAG
>CADCNZ010000018.1 GCA_902802935.1 uncultured bacterium
CATTTTTGACAATAATCTTTTTCCATAACTTATATTATACATTTATTTATGGTTGTGTAAATTAATAAAGTATAATATTATAATGTTATAGAATAGGAGAGTTGAATATGAAGAGAATAGTTTTAACACTTAGCGCATTTATAGCATTAAACGGAATAGCATTTGCTGACGGCAATGCGTTCACACCGCTTGACTTTAATGACACCTCATACGGTTCTGTTCCCAAAACAACAGTATCAAATACAGTAAATAATGCGGCAGCAGCTGACGAAGCTACAGGAAACGGAAATATTCAAAATGCTATACAACAGCTTGATAATGCGCAAATTGATATAAGAAATGAATTATTAAACTGTAAAACAAAATATGCAGATATTGATGCTCAGTATAAACTTGTAAAATCAGAAAGAGCTGCTTTGAAAAAACAAATTAATTCTGTTGAAAAAAGAATAAAAGAAATTGATAAAGCAAAAGAAAAAATCAGAAAGAATATGTTGTAAAAATATTTGTTGAAAAAGCGGCGCAGAAATAGGTTCTGCGCCGCTTTTTCTGCTATTTCTCGCCAGGGAGAGATGTTTGGTTAGGATTCTGTAAACATACTCCAAATTGACATCCTGAATTGTAATTTAAATTATTATTAGGTCCGCGCATTTGCTCTATAGGGTCTTGTCTGTTTAGAGGCTGCAATGTTGCGTTTGGATATGGTGTAGCTGATTGAGATTCTTTGTATATGGGTTCAACTTTTTCACGTAACCCAGGCAGTGCACAAACAGTTTCCCCTGCATCTATTGGACAAGATGCATACAACGGTAATGACAATACAAACATAGCAGGTATTATAAGTATCTTTTTCATGGGCACCTCCTTTATTTCTTTTTATATTTTATTTTTATTTCTTCAATTTTCATTAGGCAAAAGACTTAGTGCTTACGTATTACTAAACAAAACATCATCTATATGTAGGATTTGTCACATGCTTGTAAAATGCTATTATGTTGATGGAGAGGGAATCGGAGGTTCTGAATTTGTACGCTTATAAGCACCAGCAAAGATACTATGAAGAGAGACGTTTGCATGTTGTGCCTGATAGAAAACATGTCAGCTATCCTCAGACTGCCAAGATAAAGAAAACTAAGAAAAAGAAGATAAATCCAATTGTTCAGTTATTTCGACTTACAATATTGTTATCTTTCTTTACGGCATTCTTTGTCTTTGTTTTTCCTGTAAGTTATAACGGACTTATAAAGCAAGTATTTATGCCGGCAAAAATTGTTATGAATACTAAACCTATAACAGGCATGATTTCAGTCAAACCTGTGAAATATACGGGTGCTGATATGTATTCAATATTAAAACCAACATCAAATTACATATACAATGACATGTATATGAATCGTCTGCTTTTGACTCCTACTATTCAAAAAAAACAGAGCGAAGTAACGACTATGTATCAGACCGGTGAAATAATCGAACTTAAGAATCAAATAAAAGGGCTTATGGCTCAATATCCTATGATTAAGCCTGCAGTGTATGTTTGGGAATATGAAAACGGAAGGTATGTTGATATAAACGGTAATACTCAATATTCTGCCGCCAGTATAATTAAGCTTCCTGTGTTAGTCAGGATGTTCAAATCAATTGAAGCAGGTCAAATGACAATATATGATGAAATGACACTTACAAACTATTATAAAGCTTCCGGATCTGGTGATTTACAGTACCATCCGTCAAATCAAAAGCTTAGTTTGGATGCACTTGCAAAAACTATGATTCAAGATTCGGATAATAGTGCAACAAATATGATAATGTCAAAATTAGGCGGCATGGACGATGTAAATGTAGGTTTAAGAGATTGGGGAATTTCAAAAACTTATGTAAGGACATGGCTTCCAGATATGAAAGGTACTAACAAAACAACAGCGCTAGATTTAGCAAAGATATTGTACAATTTGGATAATCCAGGCTTTTTAAATATTAATTCAAGAGAATATATAATTGATTACATGAGTCATGTAAAAAATAACAAATTAATAGCGGCAGGACTTGGTCAAGGAGCCCTATTTGTTCATAAAACTGGTGATATTGGAAGCATGCTCGGAGATGCAGGTATTGTTTATGCACCAAACGGAAAAAAATATATCATTGTAATATTGGCTAACAGACCTTATAATGCCCCTCAAGGGAAAGATTTTATTGTAAAAGCTTCAAATCTCATATATAAGTATATCGTAGGCTAAATCCCAGATGTAGCAATGCATTTGGCAAAGTATTAAATTTTGTAACAATTTGTTAAATATTTGCGATTTTTAGCGCAAATATTTTTTTTTTGAACTTTGTTAATAGTATGATAACTAATGTAGACAAATAGTCGAAAGAAGGAATTACGTATGAAAATCAACAAAAAATTATCAGCGGTTGTATTAAGTACAGTATTTGCGACCATGCAAGTATCAGCGGCGTATACCAATTTTGATACAGGCTTGGGGAGCCAAA
>CADCNZ010000019.1 GCA_902802935.1 uncultured bacterium
AAGCGATTGAGAATCTGAAAATCAAACTGCTCCAAAAGTGACTTTCTTTGCACTTTTTTACTCATTTTTTGCACCATTTTGCACATAATTGCACACAAAAGTTATTGTTGGGCAAGTATGCCCAACCTACAAACTTGCATTTTCATACCCCTATAAGCTGTAATACGTTTTATTGTATAACAAACCCTGTAAAAATAAAATTTGCTATCTAAAAATAGAAAGTGAAATTATCGCTTTCTATTTTTTTATGCAAATTATTTATCAGCTTGTTTTATTTTCCGTGCAACTTCTTCCAGGTCTGTTAATTTTTCAATCTCAAACACAGTGGCACTTTTATATTGTTTTTCCATTGTTTTATCTAATTCAGCACCTATTTTTGCATTTAGAGCAGTTGCCATCATCATAGGGTCTGTATATTTTTCATAAAATTCAGTTGCGTGTGTGTTTTTACAAACTGATGTCATTCGTTTTACTACATTACGAGCATCTCCGTTTGTGTATATATAAAATGAATGATAATTTTCTCTTAGAGCATCAGCAATTGGCAATCCTGTATTAGCTCTCAGCCATTGAATTGAACTGCCGATATTACAACTTTCCATACCTGTTTTTGCAAACATATACGAAAATTTTTCAGGATAACAAAATAGATTTTGGTCAAATACGTTCATAAAGTTATTGATTTTTTTCATAAACTTATTTGAACGCATTAATTTAGATATTTGCTCCCCCACTAATTTAGTACATTCCTTCATATTTTCCGGATTAGAAAAAGCTTTATAAGGAATTTGAACGATATACGTACTTTTAAAATTAGGTTGGGACTGTTTTTGATTTGTATAATTTGGTACACAATAATTGTTTGATACTTGCACGACTACAACTCCAATTTGTTTTTACACATTCTGTAACCTTTATAAGTTCTGTGAACGTTTAAAATTGTCTAACTTTTTACAATTCTTTACAAATGATTACAAAAATCATAAAAATAAAATTTGCTGGTGAGGGGTAAATATATAATTGGGAGTAAATGTAAAAAACAGAAAGTGAAAATCATCACTTCCTATTTTTATCTGCATTTTTAAGAAAATCAAGATAATCCCTGATTGTATTTATTGTTAATAATAAATTGTCAGTTCGACCTTTTATGAAATAACCGATAGGTTCTTTATCATGTACAAGCTCATTATTTATAATAGTTGTTGCTTCAATATTTCTTCTGGCAAAAGGAGTTGCAAAGCTTTCTCCATACACTTTCGGTTCTGAAAGCAGCAAGTTTATACTATCTTTCATTGTACCAACAGATAATGCTTTTTGTTTCAATTGTTGTATTCTGTGATATGGAATATCATCTGTAAAACCTAAGAGATTTAATTTCGCTTGAAAATTCGGATTGTAGTTGTTGTTTTGAATTCTTTGTACTTTCATTTCATACTCCTTACCATTTATTTAATTAAGTTCGGTTATTTTAATAGTTGAAATAGGTGAGTGTTTTTTCATTGCATCCTGTTCAACTTCACTAAGAGTTAAAGTTTTTAATGATTTTGCCAAATGTTCTTCAGACTCACTCGGATTATTACCTATTATAGCCCAAACAAATTTTTTACTATTGTCTAACCAAAGACTAAACCAAGATATATATTTATCTTTAACCAATGCAGGATCAATATCTTTGGGACATATATAATCACAATATGTTGTTGCTTTCGGATATTTTGCATCAATTTCTTTTAATAACTTTGAATCTTGCAAAGCATTTAAAACTTTTGGATTCCATTCATTTTTAGTAAGTATTCTAAGACCGAAATTTGTATTGTAATTGTTGTTTTGGATTCTATGTACTTGCATTTTATACCCCCATAAGTTGTAATACGCTTTATTATATAACAAAACCTGTAAAAATAAAATTTGCTAACTTCCTTTACCCCTAGTGGTATTTTTTCATAACCTTTTTAATAAATTTAAACAATTCGGGGTCTCTGTCCATAAGCTCATAAACAGTATGTCCCAAACCTAATACAGTAGGATTATTAGACATTAATGACTTGTGCGGTTTATATTTTGAGGCGAAGGCATCACAACCCTGTGCAAAATATTCATACTGATTTGCTGAAGCATAATGGTCAAGTGTTCTGCCCTCTCTTTTTGCTTTTTTATAAAGCCGAGAGAGTGTTTGCATATCTTTTTTATTAAACATATCGTGAATAGAGTGTCCGTTTTCGTGTGCCATTTGATTTTGATGTGAAGATGATTGGATACGATACGGGTTCATCATATTGTATTTTGGAGAAGCTATGCCGTCAAAAGCATCATAATAGTCACCTGAATTATAAATTCCTGCATTTTTGAAGAAATATCTTTTTGCGACACTATCAGGAGCCAGTTTGGTATATGTATCACTTTGTATTAAATAATGTTTGCCTTCACTTAAAAATCGGTTTAGTTGTTTTCTAAATGGTAGTGTGTTTAATTGACAGACATTTTCTTGTCTTGTACTCAAAGGAGATTCCGTTTGATAATAACGATTAAATGAACTTTTAAATCTGTTTGCTTGTTTTTTTGTCATTCTTGCATATTTTAGTTCTCTGTCTTTTTGCCCATGATAGTTCCCTGATATTTTATCAAGTAATATTCTGCCTAATGGCGAAAACTCGGATTTTTCTCTTGAAACTGTTTGCAAAACTTCCTTACCTTCTTCAGGTTTATCTTTTATATAAAGAGCCGTTGATTGAATTGCAAATTCTCTTTTTCTTATATCCTTTTCTGCTTTATCAAGTGCAATTTTCCTTATTATTCCAAATATCTCATCACTTCTGTATTTACCCCCACCAAGAATTGCAGTCCTTTTAACATTTAAATCAGCTTTCTCGTTTTTTAATATTTCAGTTACCAGTTCTCTTGTTTCATTATCTTTGTAAGAACTTTTTGATAAAAGAGTTCTGAAAAGAAAATCATTCTCAGGCTTTTCTCTTAATTCCCTGATTGCTGATGAAGTATCAAACTCTGCTTGTTTTGAAGCTATACTTTCAATCAAATTTTCATTTTTAGTATTTTTCAACAGTTCTTGAAAGGTATTTTGTATAAGTGGTTTTAAATCAGGGTTTCGTTCTTCAATAGATGCCAAAGTTTCAATTACAAAACTTCTGCCTCTATTACCTGCTATTGTTGACTCATCAAATAAATGATATGCTTCCTTTAGAATTTTAATATTTTCTTTTGGAGTTTTATGCTGATATGCACCCGCAAGTCGTTCTATTCTTCCAATACCAGTTATATTAAATAATCGCAAAGTATCATCAATCTCTTGCGGTGTAAAACTTTTGGGCATTATTTTAGAGATATCTTCATAGTTTCTTGATAATGTTAGTTCTGGTTTTAAAAGTTCCTCATAAAGCATTTGTCTTTCTTTATTCAGAATCCCTACTTTTTTATCAACAGACATTGATTGTTTGTATTGTTCTGCAAGAGTATCCAATTCTTCTTTTAATACATCATCTTTATTCTGAAACTCAGGCCTTTCACCTTTTTTAAATCTTTCTAATAATTCATGCGGTGTTAAAGTCGCTTGCTGTGTTGGATTAATTGCTGATACTTCCATTCA
>CADCNZ010000020.1 GCA_902802935.1 uncultured bacterium
CCGCTAACGTGCTGTCTTTTAATCTTTGTTCCTTCTAGTGTACGTTTCATAATTCTATTTCCTTTTCAGCTAATTTTACTTATAATGGTTTTATAGTAAACAAAACATGGTTTTTAGTCAATTGTTAATATAAGATAGGTTAAAAAAAGTTAATAAAGAGAGGGTAAAGAATTGGATAAAAAAATTGGTTTTATCGGCTCAGGAAAAATGGCAGGGGCAATTATTAAAGGTCTTATAAAAAGCGGTTTTACATCGCCGGAAAATATAATTGCGACACAAAAAGAGGCGGAAGGAATTGAAAAAAAATCAAAAGAGCTGGGCGTAAAAATAATAATTGATAACACAAAGCTTGTAGAGCAATCAGATGTTGTGTTTATTGCAACAAAACCGAATCAGGTAATGGATGTTTTATCACAGGTAAAACCATTTTTAGAAAACAAAAATAAGCTGCTTGTCTCAATAGCAGCAGGAATAACGCTAAAAAAATTAGAAAATAATTTACCTGAAAAAACAAGAATAATAAGAGTTATGCCTAATACACCGGCTTTGGTAGGTGAAGGTATGAGTGGTATGGCAGGAGGACAGTATGCTCAAAAAGAGGATATTGAATACATAAAAAACTTACTTTCCGTAATAGGAAAATGTATTGTTGTAGATAAAGAAGAGCAAATGGATATTGTGACGGCAATTTCAGGTTCAGGTCCAGCGTTTTATTACAAGGTTATAAATGATATAGCAAGAGCGGGAGAAAAGCTTGGGATGGAATATGAAAAAGCATTGCTTTTAAGTATACAGACCGCTATAGGCTCTGCTAAAATGGCTCTGCAGCGAGAGATTTCAATGGAACAATTAATAGCAAATGTTGCGACAAAAGGCGGATGTACTGCTGTCGGTATAGAATCTATGCTTGAGCAAAATACGGAAAAAATATTTTTAGAAGTTATAAAAAGTACAACTCAAAAGGCTCATGAACTAGGCAACTAGAATTTTAATCCTTTTATACTTTAGTTATTGCTTGTATAAAATCTTTTTCAACCTCGTCAAATACGCCTTGCCAATCACCTTGAGATTTTTGGCGGTAAAGTTTTACACTGTTATACCAATCACATTTTTCAAGGCTGTTGTGCCATCTCCAATTTACTTCGTAAGGCAGAATTATCCAGCACGGTACTCCCATTGCACCTGCAAGATGTGCCAAAGAAGTATCGTTGCAGATTATGAGATCCATATTAGCAATTACTGCAGCAGTTTGAGAAAAATCTATAAGGTCTTTTCCTATATCAATGATTCCTTGCAGCTTATTCACGTCCTCCGCTCCTTCAAATGTTTGGAGTGAGTAAAATTTAGTATTTTCTGTTTGAATTAAAGGTAAAAACATCTCTGCAGGTATTACTCTATCTGTATCAAAGTATGTATTTCCTTTCCATTTAATGCCAATTTTTAAGTTATCATTTTCAAAATACTTTTTCTTTGCATCTTCAAATTTATCTTGTGTTGCTCTTATATAGCCATCAGGATATGCAAAAATATCATCTTCTTTTAAGCCAAGTGCGTAAGGAAGGCTTAAAAGTGGTATATGATAATCAAACAAAACTTCTTTTTCCGGAACAAAGGTATCTATAATTTCACTGACGCCGAGCTGCGGGTTCTCGATAAATAATTGTGTAAGAGGTTTTTGACACATTAAAATTATTTTTTTACACTTTTTCGCAGCCAGAGGAAGGTATCTTGAAAACATTATCACATCACCAAAACCGGCTTCATAATATACAAGCAGGGTTTTGTCTTTTATATTTTCTCCATGCCACAAATTATCATTTCTAATTTTACCCGGATAGGTTTTTGATTGCGATTCAATTGCAGTTTTTTTGCTTATTCTTTTTTCAAAATGCTTTAGTCCGTTTTTGTAATCTTTAGTTTGCATAAGAGCAAGGGAGTAAAAATACTCTGTTTCATCATCTTTTCGTAGTTTTGTACAAATTTTAAAAGCAGAAACAGCATTACTATATTCTCCTTCAATGCTGTATAAATGAGCCAAATTAAACCATGCTTGGTAAGATGACGGGTTAATTTTCAGAGCTTTTTCATAATAAAGCATTGCTTTTTTGTTTTGTTTTAAATTTTTATATGCAAGAGCAATATTAAATATAAGTGAAAAATTCTCCGGAAACAGTTTCATTACTACTGCTTCTTTTGCAATTATTTTACTATAGTTTTCACTTCTTATGTACGCTTGAAAAAGTGTTTCATAAAAATATGCTTCAGGAGAAATTTGCAGTGCTTTTTCAACATATTCAACAGCTGATTCGACTTCGCCTTTTTGTAACTTCAAAACGCCTATTAAGTTATACACTTCGGCATTTTTATCATCAAGCTTTAGTGCTTCTATATAAGCATTTTCTGCATCATCAAGATTGCCTTGTTGATGAAGCGAAAAACCGACATTTACTATTTCTGCGACTTCTGTCATATATATCTCCAAATCCTTCTTCTTTTTATTCTAACTTATTTTTTTTTAAAATGATAGTATTAAATTATTTGCATTCTTTCCAGTTTAGCATAGCTTGATAGGAACTTCTTACCAGAGGACCTATTTGATAATTTTTAAATCCTATTTTACGTGCTAAATTTTTTAATTGTTCAAATTCTTCCGGAGTGTAATATTTATAAACTTCAATGTGGGCTTTTGATGGTTGAATATATTGCCCTATTGTAACTATGTCGACTCCTGCGTCCCATAAATCGATCAAAGTGTTTTCAAGATCCTCTTTTGTTTCTCCTAAACCTACCATAAGCCCTGATTTAGTATTAATATTTGAATTTTCCTTTATATATCTCAAAACGTCAATAGATGTGCTGTAATTTCCTTGCGGTCTGGCAGTTTTAAAGACGGATTTAACAGTTTCTATATTATGATTAAAGACTTCCGGATGGGATTCTATTATAATATCCAAAGCTTTTTTATCGCCCTTAAAATCGGGTGTAAGTATTTCTATTTTTGCGTCAGAAATTTTTCTGATTTCATCTATACATTTTTTAAAATGTGAAGCTCCTCCGTCAGCTAAATCATCCCTTGTAACAGAGGTAATTACAGCATATTTTAGACCTAATTCTTTTACGGCTTCAGCGATATGCTTGGGCTCATTTTCGTCAATCGGTTCAGGCTTTGCTGCTGTAATATTACAATATCTGCAATTCCTTGTACAAACATTGCCCATAATCAGAAAAGTTGCTGTATTTTTAGAATAACATTCGCTTTTGTTAGGACATCTTGCCCCTTCGCACACTGTATTTAAACATTTTGTTTTTAATATTTTTCTTACTGTTTTAGTCTTTTCTGTATCAATTATCGGTCTTTTTAAATATTCCGGCAGTCTTGGCATTCTCTCCTCTTTTCTTAACCTTACTAAAAACTTCATCAAAACTTATAATGGGTTCAAGTTTGTATCCGCAGTGTTCTGCAAGTGTACCTCCCATCATAAATAGTTCCTCTTGCGGGTATCTTCTGCATATTCCCGGGCGCTTTTTATGTATTTTGCACCTATGCGTTTCCGGATCTAAGTTCTGACATTCAAAAACCAATCCGGTTTCATCTTTATCAATTACTTTCAGGTATGTATAAAACGGATGAAGTTTTTTTAATTTTTCAAACTCTTCTTCTGTTTGGATAACATCTTTATGTTTAACATAAATTTTTTGACAGCATCTTCCACAGGCTTTACATTCACCGGTTCTGTAATACTTTTTTCTTAAAATATACAAATAGAAAAATTTTCTTATATTTTTAAACATTGACAACTTTCGACTTAGCAAGTTTATATTCAGGAGATTCTTTGTCAGATAGAATCATTACTTTAGTAAAGAATCTGTTAGAAGATTTGAAATCTCCCTTTTTATATGAAGCTGTTCCTTTTTCCAAGCTGTTTTTTATAACCTTAGCTTCAGGATTAATAAAAGATTTTAACTGATTTATTCTTTCATCATACTCTTCTTTTGAATCTTCATTCAACATAATATAGTTTTCATATTCAAACAATGCAAGGTGATAATTGTTATCCTCAAAATACCTATCAGCCCATTCTTTATGACCTGTTGAACTTTTACTGTCAAAAGATGCCCCAAGTTCTTTTATTAACTTCATTGTGCTTAAATATTCTGGTTGATTATGAATTACAAGCGGTAAAAGTCTTCGCATTGTACAATAAGCAGAGGTGTAATCTCCTATATTAATATACGTGGATGCGAGTTTTTGTAAAACATCTAATGATTTTGTATCAATTGCATAAGCTTGTTTAAGATATATAAGAGCGTGCATATTATCGTTTTCCGCTAAATATACGGAACCCAAAAGGTAATTTATATCAAAACTGACGGGCAAATTTTTGTATGCAAAGTTCAAATATTCCAGTGCTGTAATATTATCTTTTCTTGAAATTGCGTGCTTAGCTTTTTGTAAAAATTCAACTCCTGTTTGAGAACATTTATCAATACTTGTTTTTATTGTTGAATAAGAATCTCCTTTGTTGTTTGCATATTTTAAGTATTTGTCATAGTAATATACCGATTGAAACTTCATCCCTCTTGAAAAATATGAAGTTGCCAAATTTAAAGAGATATTCTCATCTTCAGGTTTATATGCAAAAGCACAAGCCCAATAATATATAGCTTTTTTTAAGTCTTCATTTTTGTAATTAATATTGCCTAAATATATGTATGAGGGATTAGAACCGCTTTCTAAGCTGACAGATTTTTCAAAATATTCTTTAGCAGATGAAAATTCCCCCATCTTATAATAGCATTTCCCTATTCGATAATATAGTTTATATGATAAGCTTGTATTAAGCAAACTCAAATAGAGCTTCAATGCTGCGGGATAGTCACCTGTCTTATAATGATTTTTCGCGGCCTCAAGCTTTTTTTCTTCCATATTGGAATTATCAGCTACGTAATATTCAGACGATACCATAGCTTTATTTTAGCATAATGATAGAGATACTACAAATATGATACTTTTTGTAATATTATTCTTGAATATCATTCCATAACTTTGAATTGTTAACAAGCTCTTTTAAAACATCATCTTCATATGGATCAATTACGCCGTCTGCAAATAGTTCCTGCATTCTATCCAGAAAGGATGTGTCATTCGGGTTTTCTGTTGCAATTTTCGTGAATTTATTTATATCAAGGTCTCTTTGAAAAAGTTTCATCGCATTTGATGAAATTTCTGTTTTATCGACATAAGGGTTTGTAGAATATGCATTTTTTTGAAATGCAGCCCGCACAGAAGCAAGATTAATAACGTTATTTGTATTATTAAGCTGTGAGTTATATAACAAATCTTTGTTGTTGTCATTGATATTATTAAACATAAGACCCCAATCTCCCCTATTATTTTTTTACATTATCATACATTTTTTGTATTTTGTTATCAACTGTTTGTATGAATTTTAATATATTTATAATATTATTTGAGTTCCAATGATAATACGATGAGAGTCCCGTGTTCCTTGATTGTCGCAAAATACATAATTGAGAATGAGTTTAAGCGCTTGACCTTTTATGAAGTAATTTAATCCCACTGAATATTCTTTTCTAGTATTTTTTGTAACGTGTTTGTTCGGATCGAATTGGTCATATCTTGCAAGCAATTGCAATTTTTTTGTTAACATATAACCGATTGTTCCGTAAAATCCGTCAGCATGATTTTTTGTGGAATAACCGCTATTTCCATTGTAACCGTTTGCGGAAGCCCATTCAAAATTTGCCATAAATTTTTTATATTCCCATCCGACATAAGCACCTGTTACGCAGTAATCATTATCTCTATGTCCTCCTTGCAATCCGCCTCCGATTTTCAGGTTTCCGTATTTACCTTTAGTGTTTGCAAGCGGTTTAATATTTATCCAACCATCGAATTCAGCTCCCGGAAAAAAATCTTTAAAAAAAGTTCCCGAACTGTATAATCCTAAATTATAGTCTAAGTATTTATAATCCCCTTCAATTTTGCCTCCGATTTTTCTAACGGTGCCAAATTCTCTTGAAATTTGCGCTCTGTTAAGGAAAGGTATGACATAGGTGCTTAAAGTTCCTTCGTGACCGACTTTTGGCCTAAAGTATCCAATCTGTATTCTATGATGCGGAATTTTATTTGTTCCGATATAAGTATCGGAAAACATTGTTTGCATAACATTTCTGTGAGAGTATGGCATAAATCTCAGCATAAAGCGAAAATCAGCGTTATTATCTTTTAAAACTCCGTCAACGCTCGCTGTTATAGCGTTAAAATCATAATGATTTCTGACACTCCCGTTATCTTGAAAATTAATTCCAAGCTCTCCATTGTATCCTGCCCCAAAATGAGTATAGTCTAAAGGAGAATTTTCACTATATTTATGAGTAAATATTTCTTCCATTAAGTAGGAAGGCTTGTCATATTTTTCTATTTCCAGATTATATATATCACGGAGTTTTTCTTTTAAGCTTTTTTGTTCATTTAATGTGTTTTCTGCAGATATAGATACAGCTTCTGGTATATTATAGTTATCATCCTCTTTTATATTCTCAGGAACTTCTAATTCAACTTCAGTCAAGTTGCTGCTGCTTTCAGTATCAGCTGCATATATTACATTTAAGCAGCTGCAACCTATAATTATAAAAAATAGTGCTATTAATTTCGGCAAAAACTTTTTCTTCATAAGTTAATAATACATTAAAAATCATTTTGTTACAAATCTTTACATGAAGACAAGTTTTAATTCAAAAATGTTTTTATATATGTATATGGCTAGTGTGGATTTTCAAAATTTAAATGTTTTTTATTCTCAAGGTGTGAAAAGAAAAGCGACACCTCAAACAAATATTGCAAAAGATTTGTCTATAGAAACAAATCAAGTACCGTCTTTTAGACAAGCAGCATATACTACGCCTATAACTTTAAGGACTACGCTTGCAAACAAGGATGAAAGAAAGAAATATGACGGACTTTTTGAAGAATTAGACGGTCCTTACAGAAAAAAATTAGAATTTGCACTTAAGTCAGGGCAACTTTTAAAGAATAATTCAAATGATAAAAGTACTGTATTAGACAATTTATACAAAATAATAAAAAATGACAGGGACCCCGGTCTTGATAAAACAACAATACTAAAAGAATGTTTAGATATACTGGCAAATCCATATGTTATAACTCAAACATGTGAAGATATCCCTAACGAATATAAAAAGTCTATAATTGGATTGGTAACAGGCTTGAGTACAGACCCGAATGAAATTGCAAAAGCAGGATGGGACTTGGATAATATGCATACCGGAACTTGTCCTGCGGCAAGTATAGAATTTGATTTGGCAACAAAACATACTGCCGAATTTTTCAGAATGGTTGAAGGTTTGACTTCTCCTGAAAACCAAGTAACTAAAAAAATAAAAATGGATAGTCTGTCTGAGAAATCATCTGATGCGATTTGGTTATTAACGAAATTCAAAACGCCTCATAAGATGAACGGTTTTGATGAAGCAGAAGTTCTTCTGAAACCTGATAAAAATGCAATAATAAGAGCAAGAATCCAAAATCATCACAGAGATAAAGGTGAACGCTCAATAATTGACGTACTAATGCAATCTACATTAATGCAGCTTGGTTCTCAGCAAACATACAATTCTTTGACGGATAAAAGGTCCCCAAATGCTTGGACTCCGGAAGATGGCGGTTTGATTGATTTTGAAAAGACTTATGTTGAATCGGTTGTTGAAGATAAGAATACGACATCGGTAACATACCAAAAAGTTGATGAAAATGGTAAATTGGCAGGTTATGAAAAAGATTTCAAAACAATAAAAAAAGAACTGCTTGATACATTAAACCTTGGACAAAATATAATTATCGGATATACTTGGCCTGATCCAGAAAATGATAATAAGCTTGCAGGTCACGAAATTACAATAGTTGATTACAAAACAAATGAAAAAGGTGAAGGCATTTTCATTTGTCAAGATTCTGATGACGACATAGCTGCACCAATAGAATTGAGTGAAAAATTCTTGCTGCCAAAAATTCACCACGCAGGACTTCCTGATGAAATAGCATCGAAAGATTTTAACTATGAAGAAAGCTGGGGAGTATCTCTTGATGAGTTTCAGAATATGAATAAAAAGCAGCAGTAAATGAATTTGAGACTTAATATAACTTAACATTTGTTTGTATAAAATATATAAGCATGATATTATCCTTATAGACAAATCCATACAATCACGATTATATTTTAAATAAGGAGAATCCCTATGCTTCAGTTTTTGTTCAGGAAAGAAACGGAGAGTATTTGTGACAGCTTAAATGCTTTTTATTCGGCTTTAAGAAGGCAATATTCTTTTGATACAATATCGGAAGAGAGAAAAGAGTATTTAAAATCGCAAATGGCGCACTTTGGGTATCTCCCATATCCTCATATAAAGGCTTTAGAAGAGCTTAGTGATGCAGAAGTATTATTTGCTTTAGAGTCAAAGTGGGAAGCAAACGGAGTTTTTAAAAACGGTGTATTTAATTATACAAATTCAAGTGTGCTTGCTCGTCACAATGTAAAGGATTCTTCATGGCTTCAAAAAGAAGGTCATGATATAAAGTTAGTTAATCTTGCTGCACTTGGAAACGGAAATGAATCAGAAAATTGCGGTAAATTTATGGACTGGATGAGGCAGCTTTTGATTTTGCCAACAGGTAATTTGGAAAATAATATATTTTCAACAACTATCTATTTAATACCATTTCATCCGCGTGAATTTGGCTGTGCTTATTTGCCTACGGCGAGTAATGTAAGCCCAAATCTGGAAGACAAGTCTATTACTGAAAAAACCGGTTTAAATGCAGACGGACAGGTTAAAATGTTTATACAAATGGCTCAGCTTGCTGGACATCCGGTAATTTATGACATACTTCCCCAAACCGGAAGATTTTCAAAGGTTGTTCTTACAAATCCTGATTGTGTAAGATGGTTTGATATAAATGCATTGATTGATGAACTTTGTAAGAATGTAGACGAAGTGGTATCAGGTCTTTCTGAAAAATACTCCAAAGATGATTTGGATATTGTAAGTGGAATATACAAGAAAGATATTAAAGGTGAATGTATTGGAGATTTAACTGAATACTACCAGAATATTTTTAATGATATTAATGCGAAGCTTGAAGATACAAAAGTATTCTTATCAAATTCAATGATGGAGAAGAGTATTCAAGATAGATTACATAAAAAAGCTGCACGTATAATAAACACTGTAGCAGGAAATCACAAAGGTAAAAAACTTTCGGAAGCAGAAATAAAAAATCAAGACAAGATAATACAAACACTTATTTCGGAGGGAATGTGGCCTGCTCCCGGCGGAGCTTGGTGTTCAGCAGGGGTACCAATATTTGATAAAATGAGTGAAGGAGCATCTTATCCGACCTTTAAACATTATAAATTTAACGGTGAGAATGTAACGGAACTTGCAAATTTGGATTGTCAAACACCTTTCTATTTTGTGAACTTAGAGAATGGTAAATATAATAATGACGTAATAAAATTCTTTATTGACTATATGAAGAATCTCCAAAAAGAATATAATTTTGACGGATTTAGGGTAGATCACATAGATCATATAGTAGATGAAGTCTCTGAAAAAGACGGAGTTCCCATAAGTTATAGAGCGCCAAGAAAAGTATTAGGTATGCTTAATACGGAAATGAAAGATAAAATTCCTTATTTTGCAGTTTTAGCAGAATACATGTTATGGGATAATTTTTATAAAGAATACCATGAAGATATGAATTTTGACTTACTTTGGGGTAACGATATAGTATCTCAAAGTTATAAGAATCCTGAGTCAATATCCGAAGACAATCTATATTTATCGAATTATAATTCATCTTCCAAAAAATCAACTCCGCTTTCTATTTTGAAAACGTATAACAACCAAGACGGAGAGTTTGAAGCAATAGACAGATATCCGGGGCAATTAGGGCAGGAAGGTGCTTTATTTAAATGGTTTAAGTATAAATTTTTACCGGGTGGCAGATTTGCTCAAAGACCTGTAATGTATATAGATGGAGACGAATCTTATACTAAAACTGGCATGGAACATGTTATTGGGAATGAAGTTTCTATGGTTAGAGCAAAGGAATATGATTTTTATGCAAAATTTGATGCAATAGACAGATTTGTTAAAAATAATCCTGTAATAACAGATGGTGAAGCTCATATAATCAGACAGGACGATGATGGATTTGTTGTATGGCAAGTACAGAAAGAAGGCCTGAAGAATTCTATTCTGGTCGTTGCAAACTATTTCGCTCCTACAGAGAAGGTAATTGTAGAGGACGGTGGTAATTCTTGGTCAGAAGTTAGGGAAGGCAGAGAAGTCTTTGATAAAACTATAGAGTTGTCTTGTGATTATTCTATAGTCTCAGAATATCGTTTTGACGGTACTGACTACATTGAAGAAAAATTTGTTTCTGCAACAAACACTCTATCTTTTGGCAAATTAATGCCTTCAGAGTTTAAATTTTTCACAGTAATAAAATAAATGGAGTATAAATTTACGATTAAGTAAACTACGATTAAATAATATAGGGATTTGCCGGATTTATTTCCGGCTTTATTTTTAATGTATAATAAAATATTCAAAAAGCTTTATTTTGTTTGGTATTGAGCCAAAATCTCAAAGCGGAGTTGTTAATATTTCTTAATAATATAAAATAAAAATAGCAATTATTTTTTTGTTCACGACTTTATATATATACAGGATATCAAATATCACTATACAGTAAAGGAGAAATATATGGCAAGAGTACTAATTTCAATGCCCGAAGATTTTTTAGGTAAAATTGACGAAGTAGCAGAGGGCGAAAACAGAACACGTTCTGAACTTATTCGTGAGGCACTAAGAAGTTATATGTACAAAAGCAGGGTAAAAGCAAGTACAATGGCAACTAAAAATGCTGCTATTTTGGAGGCATTACTCGATTAGATTTGAGTTTCGCAGAAAGCGGAAGCAAGGGAAAAAGGAACTAGGGAAAAATAAGAAACGCCTTTTAGAAAAGGCGTTTTTTATTTGGTAGAAACTCTGTGAAAAATTTAATATATTTTCAATTGTAACAAAGGTATAAAAATCTTTACAAAAGGCTAAAAACGTCTGACAACATACAGTATAGAAGAACAGAATTGTAACAAAAATTGCCAAAACAAAAAAGAAATTAAAGTTTTTCTTTAAAAGTGCCGTAAATATATAGTGTAAAAGGGAAAAGTGGTTGTAAAAGATGCAATTATAATTTTCTCTCCGGTTTTAATTTTGACGTCACAACCGGTTTACAAATAGAAAGTAAGATAAAGGAATTGATTTAATCAATGGGATTAGGCGACTTTTGGCTACAATTTAATAATGGGAAAAAGGAGCAGCTATCTGACATTCGTGGTGATATTAGGATAGAAACAGTTGATCCTAAATACAGGAGCTTGTTTAGCAAATTTGATTTTAATAGCAACGGTTCATTGGAAGCCGGAGAAATGAGTTTGCTCACGTCTTTAATTGCCACCTTTGCCAAAGATGAGGTTTTGGATGCAGATGAAGCTAAATCGATTTTTGGCAAGCTTGGAATTGACGCAGATAAAAATATTGATTTTCTCGATTTTGTAAACAGTATTTCAGAAGCAAATAAAAGGATTAGAACAGCATCCGAAGAAATTTTACCGGATGGTTCCAGAAAAACTGTAACGGAATATATTGGAGGAATAAGGTTGACAGCTGTATATTTTCCGGATGGAGATTTAAAATATACTGTTACGGAAGTTCTGAACGACAAAACTGCTGAATCTGCAGATGCTTACCCTGTTGGTCCTGAAGGAAAAGTTAAAACGGTAAAAAATATATCAAATTCTCAAGTTTTAAAAAGAGACGTAAAATTTACAGAAAGAGCTGAATTTGAGTTAGAATTTGAGACCGGTGTACATTATCAAGAAAACGCCGAATATTTATATAATATGATGACTCAATTTGATAATGATAGAACCTTTTGGGATATGGCAGGCATTGATGCGAGAGAAGCGTGGAAAAACAAAAATCCAATAGATGCGTTTACTGCCGAGGGCATGAAAAAATTTGAAAAATATTATGAAACAGCTTTTGATAATTACCAAAAAAGCAAGGATTTTTCAGAAAAAGCAGTGCAAACTCCGGCTGCAATACAAGGCATTTTAGCGACAAAATGCGGAGTTAAAGAGACAGATTTGGAATTTATGGAAGATTTCCATCAAACAGCATTCAAATTTGTTAATGTAAAATCTCTTATGCAGAGGTCGGAATTTCTTGAAAAAGGGGTAAAAGAAATAAAACGGCTATATCAAAATTCTTTGAAAGCAAAAGAAGGGTTGCCAGGTACAGAAAAACTGGAAACAGATTACGACAAAAAATTTATGGAAGTCTTAACTGAGTATTTTAACGGCGATGAAAAAATGGCAGCTGCATTTTTTGAAAGTATGAAAGAAGGTCTTGAGACAGGAACAAAAGAGGAAAATGAGCAAAATAATATAATCTTCACGATATTAGATAGGATTCAATCATCAAACGAGAAGGCACTAAAAGATGCTCTTATGGGAGAAAAATTTGAAAATATTGAATCCAGATATAAAACTATGTATAAGTTGGTTTATGGAGAAGAGAACATAACTACTGATGTGGAAAATTTTATACAAAGCGGTCAAGAAGTCGGCGGAATGGTAAAGTTAGGAGCGATGACGACTGCTCAAATAATGATGAGTGCACTGACAATGGGTATTGGAAATGCGTCATTAATAACAATTATGAACAACCCGATAACACAGATGTTGACAACAGCAGGTACAAGTTATTCATTATCAGTAGCAGGTGCTCTAACAAGTAAAACAGGAATGAATGCTGAAAAGCATAAAATGTATAAACAAGAAGCCATAGGTATGCTGCCGTTTGTCGGTTTGGGTATGTTGTCAGCACCGGCAGCAAAATATATAGGTAACACTCTTTCTAAATACACAGGAAAAGTTTTTGATTATGGAACTAAGACTGTGACAGGGGCTATTACTACCACAACTGTAACAGGTGAAAATATTTTTAAGAACTTTTGTATGAAATCTGCGGATGCGCTTGGAAATTTGGGTACAGAACTTGGTGTATTCACAGGGTATGAAATGCTGACAGAGAATGAAGATTTTAAAAAAGCTTTTGGTTCACAGGGTGAGATGCTTTCAAAGTTAAAAGTTATGAATAAGTTTTTACAAGTTCTTTTGGGTAAGTATATTAGAACTCAAGCTGTAAAAGGTCAAAAGAAGATGATAGAAAATCAATTCAACAAAATGCTAAAAGATGCAGGAATTGATGAATCAAAAATACAAAAACACGAAACTCCACAAGGAATTAAATATACAGGAGAAATTGATGGTATTAAATTTTCCGGAGAATCTGAAGCGGAAGTTTTGGGAAAACTTCTATCTTTTGCAGCAACTAAGTTAGAAGCAGAAGGTAAACTTAACCCTGAAACAACTGCAATCAATGAGTCGGATGAATCTGTAAATGGAAATACTGTAAATGAATCAAAACCCAATAAACCTGTTGATATTGTGGCAGAGGTAAAACAAAAGCTTGCAGAGCAAAAACAAATCGAAAATTCTAATGTGGAAGATCATAAAACTAAATCAAATGAACCGCTGTTTAAGTATATGAGAGAGAATAATTTCCCCAAAAATATAATAAAAGAGATTCTTATAAATACAAATAAAGGAAATGTAGATTTGGCGGAAAATTTATGCAGGAACAAAGATTTTCCGAAAGATGAAATCGGTAAAATTTTGAAAGCTATAAATGATAAATATAGAAAAATGTTAGACGAAAATATAGAAACTGAAAAACGTGATCAGTTCCGAGACGAATTAATATCAATTGCAAATAAACTTGCAAATGATGTTAATTTTGAGAATAAAAATATAATCAGCAAAATTTTGGAGAATATTAATGAATTTAACATAGAACTTGCAAAAAGATTGTGCTTTGAAAATAAATTAGAGAAGAATTGGCAGAATGATATTCCAAGATTTTTAAAATTTGTAAACGAAGAAAATATTTCATTAGCAATAAAACTTTATGAGGATGACATCCCGATATATTGGATAAGTGACACATTATTGCATATAAACAAAAATAATTTGCCAATAGCTGAAAAACTATATGCCCAAGGTGAACTTGGTATTATGCGTAAAATTTTGAAAGTAACAGAAGATGGAACTATATCTTCTGATAAAATTACAGATGATTTAATCAAAAACGCAAAGAATCTAAATAATATATTACCTATAGGATGTTCTGCATACGAGGATGGGCTTGTTGATATTCTGGTTCATGACCCAAAAAAATATCAAAGAATTATTAATTCCGGTGTTTTAGGCATGATAAACGCTAACAAGTTAGATGTTGAGATTTTGAAACGTTTAAACAGAAATGCTGATTTTTCTAATGACATCTATAACGATTTGAAACTTGTTAAGAGCGGGAAATCAATTGTCAGCGAATTTCCAATCGGAACTGATATATCGCAAGCATTTGTAAAAACAAAAGTCGGCGATGTTGTTGAAATCGGAAGTAAAATGTATATTAATGACGGTGCTAAGCTGGTCGAATGGAAAATGACTAAAGCTAAATACTTAGAACTGTTTCCGCCTGTAGAAAGATTTGCTACAGTGCAAAACGGTACAGGAGATTGTTATTTTATTTCTCCGCTTTCTCACATAATGAGTAATCCTAATACAAGAGCAGAGTTCTACAAATCGTTTGAATATGATGGCAAGGACGTTAAAGTAACAATAAAAGCATATGAAGATTATCAAGGAAGCTATAAATTTATAGGTGGCAAATTTAATGATAATTTTAATGACAGGCATGCAATAGGATGCCAAGGAGTACAAATGTACGAGCGTGCCTATGCAAAAGTTGCGCTGAGAACAACAGGCAAAAAATATGCCGGAACTATGGGCATAAACGATCTTATGGACAGAATTAACGGTGGTAGAGAAGATAGAGCCATATCAGAAATTTTGGGGTATGACCACAGTTCGAAGTTCCATAACGACATAATTTTAGGAGTAAAAGATTTTGAAATTGTTAATATGAAAAAAATTCCATATACTGACCCTGTAACAAAAGAAGTAACCATGAAAGAGATTACGGCGGATAACATTAATCAACTTTTAGATAATTATGATATAAATAATCCCAAAACTCCTATAGTTTTAGAAAAATTAGATATAAATACGCTTGAAGCTTTGTTGATAAGAGCTGCAAACAGTAGCGATTATATGCTTGATTTTGGAGGTCATAGTGACTTACTTGAATATAATATACTAGGTACACATGCACATTCAATTGTCGGTTATGATGCCAAAACAAAAACTGTAAAAATTAATCAGCCAACGAATTTTACCTTGACAACAAAGGTGCCGTTAGATAAATTATACAGTGCTCTCAAAGATATAACATATACAAAAGTGAGTGTTAAAAAACCGCTTAAAAATGTTGAAAATAAAGTTTTTGAAGTTAAACCGGAGGACTTTGCTAAAAATCCGTCAAAAATTATAGAAATACAAGATGACATTAAGAAGTTATATAAAACAAATCCTAGAAAAGCAAAAGAGCTTCAGATAGTTCTTGATATGTTCAAAAATCCAACCAAAGATGTTGATGTGACAGATGAGCAAATTAGTGCTGTTGTAAACTTTTTGATGGAACATTATGCAGAAAAAGAAGCTTATTTGACAAACCAAGTAAAATTAGCAGGTTTAAACAAACTTGGTAAATTTCTATATCGTCTGAAAGGAGAATCAAGTACAAGAGATAAAATCACAAACTATATAAAAGATGCAATAAAGGCAAGGCAAAAAGATCCGACAAAACCTGTAAAAACACTTTTAGATGCGTACAAAGACGTTAGAGACAAATATGCATCAAGAACAGTGTTTGAAAAAACAGATTTAACAAAACATCCTGAAGTTGAGAAATTGATAAAGCAAGGCAAAATTCGCGAAGCTCAGCTTCGTGCTGCAGAGATACAGTCCGAGCCAGCAGTAAAAACCTTAATGGATGCTATGACAAAAGCTGTGAAAGAAGGTCAAGATTTATCGGCAATAAGGATTTCAAATTATACTTCAGAAAACGGTATTCCGATTTTCTCCGAAAGACAGTTGGAACAAATCAAAAAGCACGGTGCAAAACTAGGGTTGGATGTAAATTTTATAAAGCTTACAAAAGACATTGACCCAAATTCAAGAGCTCAAATTGTGAACGGTGCAACCACAAAGGCACAACCTTCCGGTTATACTGCATTGCAGGTGAATTTTGTAACCAGAGCAGGCGAAATTATAGAATGGCAGTTTAGGGGCGAACTTGTTGACAAGTTTGCTGAAGCTGAACACCTACCGTACGATTTGAGAACAGGTAAACGTCCTTGGGCGCAAAATCCTGAACTAGAACCTTTATATAAGCCGATTGCAGAATTGCTCAAAGAAACAGTTATGCCAAAAGAAGCATATAAACAGCTTAATAAATATTTTACAGATTATTATACACACTTGAGAAAACTCGAACTCGGCTTTGAATCAAAAGAACCGAGGTTAGAGGATTATGAAAAATACGTAGATAAAAACGGTGTGGAACAAACATATCATTTTGACAAACGCCTTGAAGCTAAAAACCTTGAAAAACTTCATGATAATGCAGAAGAGATAAAAAGGGGTAAAAATAAAAATTAAATAAAAAATATCTGTATCTAACTCCTATTTTCTCCCCATTTACTTCTCATTATCCCCCCATTATTTACCCCTCCCCCTCCTCCCATAGCAAATTTTATTTTTACGGGGTTTAATATTGTTAATTACAATAAAAAGGTGTAAAATGATTAATAGTATTAATATATATAGTCCGTATAGTGCCAGTTTTAAAGGAATTAACTCTAGAAACACTACTAATTCTATAAAGCAAGGAACGAATATGATAGATGAGCTTATCAAAAAAATGGTTGAAGAACTCAGGGTAAAGGCAAAGTCGGTACCTGATTTTGGCAAGTTCGACGTAGTTTGGTCAGAATTTGAAAACAAAGATAAGGCAATTGATGCAACGCACTGTCTTTTAAAAATTTCTCCAGCAAAATATGAAGGTGCCGAAACAGAAAGATTCTTAGAGGTAGCAGCAATCAAGCGCGGTACTCAATATGGGGCGGAAAGTGTTATAGGATATGGCTCAACAAAAGATGTTCTAGACAAGCTTAATGAACGTGGTATAGAGCAAATTATAAAAGAAAAGTTTATAAACCTTGCTAAAGATTTGGAAGATATTTAGAACTTACAAAACTTGATTTTCCTAGCGAATTTAGAGTATAAATATATTATGAAGAAATTAGCGGGAGCAGTTTTAATATCGTCTTTATTGGTTTATCCGTGTGCATTTGGAGTTGATGCACCGGTTGTTACTCTTGACAAAAATGGCGTAGAAAAACCGCAAATAGAATTGAATAACACATCAAAACAGCTTCAAGGTTCACTTTTGGTGAACGACAGCGAATCATTATCTGCACTTATTGATGAACAGAAACAACACGATTTGAAAGATTTGGAGCTTCTTTGGAAAGGTACAGTAGAAAACAACCAAGTTATTGAATTTGCACTAAAAAAACTGGCAACACCTGAATCTCAAAGGAGAATACACTCTTCTTTGATGGCAAAAACACTTTCTGCGGTTATTTCCGGCGCATCTTTTATCCCAACATTAATGGGAGCAAATTATGGTATTCAAACTTCTGCTTTTTCGGCGGGTAGGCTTGCTCAGGGACTTTTGAATAAAAAAAATGTTCCGCAAGAAACTCCGTTAACTGATACGGAGCTTATTGAACTTGCAGGCATGGTTGAAGATTTGCAAGATTCGTTGATAAGTTCTTATTACAATTACAAAAATACTTTGGGGCTTTTAAAAGATACTCGTTCAAAGATGATTTTGTATAGCAGAAATTATTCTAAAGCTCTTGACGGACGTGATGTATTGGAGATTGCGATATCGTCTTCCATGTATGATGAAATGAGAATACAAGAATTTAATTTAGAGCAGTCTGCAAAAAAATATCATATTCAACTGCAAAGGCTTGCCGGTAAAAAAGCTGTTGATGCGTTAGAACTTTACCAATATGATTTTAATTCGGTTTTATACAAAGATTCAGGGGTTAATGGTGTAAAAGACAAGAAAAATTCTGCATCACAAAATGATAGTAAAAAGAAAGGAGATAGCAATGATAAAAAATAAATTTGCAGCAGCCTTTCTTTTGCTGGGTTTGATTATGATGAACTCTGCTTGTTTGGCAATAGAAACGAAAGATATGACTTCTCCCAAGGACATATTTTATCGACTTGGGACAACAGACAAGCCTGAAATAAAAGCTGATTATAGTGCACAGCTTGATTTAAGAGATGAACAAGTTGATATAAAGCCCGTATCAGTATCAGATGATAAAAACGAGGATATAACTTATGCAGATTTAAGTATAAAAAAAATGGCAATGGAAGTCTCCAAATCTATAGAATTGGATTACAATGAAATGCTTGACGACTTGTCATTATTATGGCAAGGTGCTGCTACAAGAAGTGATACTATAAAATTTGCAATTTATAAATTATCGAATCCTGATAAAGACAAACCTGATGACAGTGCTGTAAAAAAAGTTCTTACAACAATAGCAGGTATGTCAACCTTCTTGGGTGCAGGGAGCGGGAATCCTGTTTTGGCAGGTGCAGCTCTAATCGGTGGAAATACATTAGGTATAATGTCGCAGGATACTAAGGCGCTTAATTATAAGTATACGCATGTAACAGATGCAGATATGATAATACTTATAAGAAAAGTTGATGAATTGCAGCAAAAAGTTGTAGACAGATATTATGACTATATGACATCCAGATTAATGTATGATATGGCAGCAAAGATGGTTAAAGAGCGTGAAGATAACTATAAAAGGGCGCAAAGCTATTCAAAAGAAGTCGTGCTCATAACAGACACATTCTATCGCCAAGCGCTTGATGAACAAGTAAAGGCACGGGGAAGTTATTTTGAAAAACGCTCGCAACTTGAACAGCTTGTTGGGAACGATATATTCAGGCAGTTTGAAGAAAAAGTCGATTCACGAACCAAATAAAAAACATTACAAAAAAGCTCTTAATATTATTTACATTTACCGTAAATTATGATAACTTGAATGTATAAAACGCAGAGGTAGAGTATGTTAAAGAAGAATTTAGAGTTTTTTAATAATGAAAGATTAAAAAAGGTACTTGAAGGATTAACAATAGAGGAATCACGCTGGGATATTTCATATTGTATGACACCAACAAATGATTATTTATTGATGAAAAATGATGTACCTATTGATGACATAAACGACCCGCGTGGTGCTATAAGAGAAATGCTTAATAGTACAATCAAACAGCAAATGGATACTAATGACAAAATTGTAGCTTTTGGTATTGGTATGTGTTATTTGTTGGATGAAGTCTATAATACTTACCCGTCAAAGATTTATTTATATGAACCTGATACAAAACTTTTACATTTTGTGTTGAGTAATGTAGATATCTCAGAACATTTGTCAAGCGGCAGAATATACATTACGGATGATATGGATGAATTAATTAAAAAATTGGCAGATGAATATCTTACAAAAGATAAAGTTGAGATAGTATATCTAAAAAATTATGCAATTGTTCATAGTCAGGAACTTTTAGAGTTAACTCAAAAGGTTTATGATACTTGCAAGAGCAAGATGGTTGATATCAATACGATAACATATTTTTCAAAAACTTGGATACATAATACATTGAAAAATATATCTTACATAAACGAATCAGATAAATATAAAGTATCAGATTTGGAAGGCAAGTTTGAAGGGCAGACTGCGATGATAATAGCGGCAGGCCCATCTTTATTGGAAAATATTGAAAAAATTAAAGCGAATAGAGAAAAGTTTGTTGTATTTGCTGTAAATAAAGTACTTAGGACATTGATTTCAAATAACATAATTCCTGATTTTGTTGTTTGCCTTGATGCGCAAACGATGGAACGTTCACTTACAGGATTAGAAGAATATTTCCCAAGAATGTCCTGTATTTCTGAATTGCGTACAGATTCAAGTTGTTATACAAAGGATTTTAAGAAGTTATTTGTTTCGTTTTCTGAAAATGATTTTGTAGTAAAAAAAATAAAAGAGTATAATCCTTGGATTAAAACATATGAATGCGGGGGTTCTGCAACAACATTAGCATTTGTTTGTGCTGTAAAAATGGGGTTTGAAAAAATTGTATTTGCAGGTTTAGATTTAGCTTTCAAGGATAATATAATGTATGCTTCCGGAGATTCATTCGAAAGAATTTCTGTGGACAAAATTCGCATCGATTATACAGATAAAACTATTTCAAAAGTTAAGTCCGTAACTGGGGAGGATGTTTATACTCGTGATGATTACGCGGCTTTTGTCACTCACTTTGCGACTTTGATAAAAGATTTGGGTTATACTGAAATATATAATACGACTTCGTTTGGAGCGGCAATTGAAGGTATGAAAAATGTTCCGTTTGAAAATATTTCGATGCTTTCTACTTCGAATACAACTTCATTTATCGTTGGTGAAGCAAAACCTTTTAAGCTGGAAACAAAGACTTGGACGCAGGATGAATTATTGCTTATAAACAATGTTATCGAAATGCTTTCAAAAGACGAATTTTCTCCGGCATTGGTCTCGGCAATTGTAAAATCTCCAATTATGTACCAGTATATGCAAGCAGATGTTTTAAAAGTACTTCAATCAAAGATGTCAGACGGATATGCTGAAGAATTTATGCAAAATACAAAAGCTGCAGTAAAGGATATAATTGATTCTTTACAAAAAAATAAATTAATATAGGTTAAATATATGAAAAAAATCCTTGTACTTTTATTCACATTACTTATTCCCAGTTCTGTATATGCAGCTGTTCAAATGAAGGTCTCCGCTCTTGACGAATTTAAAACCGAAAAACCAGCAAAGGTTATAAATGTGAGAGTTCGTGAAGATGTACAATTGGGAAGCTATGAGCTGAAACAAGGAGATGATTTGACATGTAACGTTGTCAAAATAGTTGATCCAAAACGCGGTAAAAGAAATGCAGCTTTTTATGTACAGCCTGTTTCATATATATCAAAAGAAAATGTAATCAATATAGAAGGCGATTATTACGGAAAATATTCTAAAAGGGTGTTATCAAAGGAAGAGCTAAAACAGATTCCTCCAGGACGAGTTATTAAGAAAGCTGCCTTAACCGTTGGAAATTACTTTGTAAAAGGGCTTTCAACAGGTGTGGCATTTGCTGAGGGAGCAATAAATAACGAAGAAGATAATAGGTTGAAATCAGGTGTTATCGAAGCCTATAAAGAATCACCTCTTTCTTACATAAGTAAAGGTGAAGAATTGGATATTAAACCCGGAGATAATTTTTATTTGGTATTTAAAATAAAAGACGACGAATGGCAAGAGGAAAATGCCAATAACCAATAAACAAAAGTTATAAAACTAGTGAATCATATAAGTTGCATTGGAACCTAAAACTTTGTCTTTTAATCTCTTAAATCCTTTTCCGTAGATGTATTTCATTTGTTCGACCAAGTTCTCTTCAACATCAATCAAGTACATATCGTGTACTATAAATTCTTTTATAATAAATACAATACCCTGATTTTGTGTCCATATTATACTGGTTTCTGCAATATCATTTTTTAGAGAGGATATTTTTCCGATAATGCCTTCATTATCATCTGCGGCAATTATAATCATTCTTCCGCCAAGAGACATTTCTATATCGCGGGCAAAAGCGTGTTCAAAAATCATACCAAATCTGGAAGAAAAATTATCGTATCCGACAATTCTAATCTCTACGTTTCGATTATATGCATTTAATAACTCTTGTTCGTATGTCTTGAAATCTTGAGACCAAATTTCAAGATATATTTCTTTTTTTGCATTACGTATAACATCAAGAATTTTTTCTTGAATATTTTGTTTTCCTGTAACTGTTATAATAGGCTCATTATAATTTTCTTTTACATTTGGTAAATTCTTATCCAGAAATTTTATAGCAGATTCTATTTTTTTTTGCACTCTGGAAGTTAATTGCTTGGGTTTTATAGGAGTATAAGTAATTGGTTTTGTATTTGTTGCAACAACAATATTCTTTTCTTCAAGAATTTTTAAAGTATCATAGGTTCTTGATTGTGGAATA
>CADCNZ010000021.1 GCA_902802935.1 uncultured bacterium
AGGGCAAACGAACAACAAATAGTAATAATAATAAAAATGAAAGTACCTATAACAGCAGGTAATACAAAAAGTAATCCGTTTTTAGCTGTTTCCATCGTATTATTATACTGTAAAATAACAGAGCAGGGAGTATAAAATGTTACAATTTTCAGCATTTGGTAAAAATGATATTAGAGGCATATACGGAGAAGACATTACAGAGGAGCTTTTTTATTATACAGGACGCGGATTTGTACAATATTTGGTAAAACAATCCGGCCGAAAACCTTCAGAAATATGGGTTACAGTCTGCAGGGATGCAAGGCTTCATTCTCCGTCACTGTCAAAGTCATTAATTGAAGGGGTTCGTTCATGCGGTGCTAACGTTATAGACATGGGTTTAGCTCCGACTCCTATCGGATATTATTCAGAAGCTGCCGGCGTCCCTCCGTTTTTAACAAAATATCTTCCTGTAACAGGTGCATTGATTGTAACAGCAAGTCATAACCCAAGTCAGTATAACGGTTTAAAAATGACTTATGAAAAGCAAACTTTGGGTGAAGAGCAAATCAAGCTTGTAAAAGAACTTACTGAAGAAGAATACAAACTTTCAATACCTCCTGTTCCATTTGGCATTTTAACAGAATACGACCTCATACCAGATTATATTAATGATATGAAACAAAGATTCGGACGTATAGGAGAAGGGGTAAAAGTTGTAGTAGACAGTGCAAACGGTACCGGCGGTGTAGTTGCTCCAAAATTATACAGAGCACTTGGATGTGAAGTTATTGAACTATACTCGCTTCCCGATGGAAGATTCCCTCATCATCATCCTAACCCGAGTGATGAAAAGACACTTAATGACATAAAAAAAGCAGTTGTTGCAAACAATGCTGATATAGGAATAGCTTTTGATGGCGATAGCGACAGAATAGGAGTTATAGATTCTGATGGTAATGCCTTAACCGGTGATAAGCTGCTTTTGGTTTATTCGGAAGATATTATAAAAGAATATACAAGCAGAGGACTAAAACCTTTTATTGTATCAGAAGTCAAATGTTCACAAGTTTTGTATGATACTATAAATGCTAATGGCGGCGTAGCAGTTATGGCAAAAACAGGGCATGGTTATATTAAATCAAAAATGCGAGAAACAGGAGCAGTTCTTGCCGGTGAAATGAGCGGTCATACATTCTTTAAAGATAAATATTATGGTTTTGACGATGCTGTATATGCAGGCTGCAGAATTATTGAAATAATCGCATCAAGAAAGAAACAAAATCCGAGTTTTAAAATTGCTGAAATGCTTAAGCCTTTTAACAAAGTCTATTCATCATCAGAGGTTCGTTTACCTTGTCCAAATTCTCTTAAAAAAGTAGTGTTAGAAAATTTCCAAAGTATTATTGCACAAAATCCGTTATTTTTTGGAACAAAGATTAAAGACATAATAACGCTTGACGGAATGAGAATTGTTTTTGATGCACCAGGAGGCTTTGCTCTTATTAGACAGAGCAACACTGAACCTGTATTTACACTGAGATTTGAAGCAGATTGCAAAGAAAATTCTGAAAAATATGAAAATCTAATGGTTTCAAAACTTTTGGAAATTATATCCGAACAATCAAAAGTTAAACAATAAAAATCAGAAAGTAACCGTTCTTGTTGTTTCTTTTGAAGGTTCTGCATAAGGAATTTTGAACCCGAATGTATTTTTATTGTCATGTGAACTTACAACAAAAATATTCCCACAATGTGCTTCGACGATTTTTTTAGAAGCATAGAGTCCAAGCCCTATACCGATTTGGCATTGCGAATCTGCAAAAGTTACATATCTGGCAAAAATCTTTTTCTGTTTTTCTGAATCAATATACGGACTGTTGTTTGTAAAAGAAAAACAAGTACAGGATTGCTCGTTATAAACTTTTACTTCTAATATAGTTTTTCTGTATGCATATTTAATGCCGTTAGACAAAAGATTCATAATAACTCTCTTGATTTGGATTTTGTCACCGTATATATAATCTTCTTTCGCATCAACAGAAAAATTTATAGTAATTTCTTTATCTTTTGCCAAATAAATCATTTCTTCTATACACTCTGATGCAATATCAGAAATAGATATTTGTTCGCAATCCAATATTATAGTGCCTTTTTCATTTTTATACGTAGAAAGCAAAGAGGCAAGCATTGCGTTCATATATCGGCAAGAGTCCAATACCATTTCAATAATTTCACGTTGTATAGGTTCTATTTTCCCGAATGAACCTTTTAAAATTAACTCTAACGCTCTAATCTGTGCGATTGTAGGATTCTTAAGGTCATGGCTTATTGAAGCAACAAAGGTTTCTCTTTGTGATTCCAGAGAGCTGTCCTCATTATATTTTCTGACAGTTTTTGGCACACTCATATAATACCTTTCTCAGATGCGACTATAAAGTGTAATCTAAATTTATAACAAATCGGTCTTATATGATATTAACCAACTGTCCTATTTTGAAAAAATACATACACAGGATTATATGTCAATGTTATTCTTCCGGAACAAAAATTATCGTAACCGTTTTCGAAATTTTGCAAATCTTTTTTTGACCAATTTTCTTCTGAAATAGCATTTACACCGGTTAATTGTATATGTTTTAAAACATCTTTTGAATTTTTAAAGGAAAGAATGTGAATTTCTTCTTCAATAACAGGAGTGTATTGTTGTAAAAGTACTTTTAGTTCTGAACAAGAATAGTAGTGCAGCTGTTTACCCAATACATGGTATATTTCTCTAAAATTTTCTTTACCAAAAGAAGAAAACAAAATATATCCTTCAGGCTTCAATTTATTTACCAAAAGATTCAAAAATTCTTTTAAATTATCTATCCACTGAAAAGATGCGTTTGATATTATTAAATCGTATTTCATGTTTGATAATTTTATGCATTCTTCAATGTCCCCAGCCGCAAATTTAATTTCCGGATTTATCTCTTTTATATATTCTTCACACTCCGGTACAATATCATTAGTTGTATATTGCTTAAATGCAAGCTTTTGATTAATAATTTCAGTCAAAATTCCTGTACCGCAGCCTATTTCCAATATGCTATCGAACTTACTTGTTTCTAGAAAAGATACAAGTCTTTCAGCCATTCGTTTTTGGATTTTTGCATTTTGGTTGTAGCTTTTTAGGCTTTTTTTGAATCTTTTTGCTATTAGACATTTATTCATAAAAGCTCACTCCATTTTTTAAACATAAGAAATGGTGCATGACCTGCATCAATGTTTGGAGATATACCCCAGAAAGCTATTTGATGTTTGGTTGGAATTATTTTGTCTTTAGAAGAAATTATGACTCTGTCATAATGAAAATTGGTATTAGCTTTGTATGTTCTTAGAGATGCCAATTCTGTTTTTAGTTCTGGATAATCTCTGTGAATTTTTTCTATTTTGGTTTTGCTATCAAACATATTTGATATAAATTTTTCTGCACTGTTTATATTAAAGTTGTTCAAAGTAAGCTCATATATTTTTATGGGAATGCCAAATTCGTTGTCTATAGGCTTTAAAGTTCCGTTCACAGCAGTTTTTTTATTATATTTAATATCAAACAAAGTTGCGGTCATAACCCCCATAGACCATGCAATGAGATTAATTTCCGAAAATTTATCTAATAAATCGAAATCGAAATCACAATCAAGTGAATTATAATCATAAAACATTAATACATCATTATTTTCAGGGTCAAGATGTTTAACCACTGATTCATCCATTCCCCAACCGTTAAAAAAGACAATTAATTTATTGTTGTTATTTTTATAAAGCCATTTATATCTCATACCATAATTTTATCATAAATAGGTAATCTAACAGCAGACCGTCATTTTATATGTTTATATGTTTTCTTTAAATATTTATCCCCAATTGGACTGCCTTTTTTGGCAATGTTTTAATCTGAACTAAAAAGCATAATTTAGTTGTTAGTTTTATTTAGGTCGGGGTAAATACAGATTATAAATATATTTTACTCTGCTTATATAAAAAGGAGGTTATAAATGACTATTAGAAAACTTACTGTGGCAGCTGCAATTGCCGTTGGTATAGCAACGTGTTCTTTTAATACGGCAATGGCAGCATGCCCGTGCAGTGAGCGCCCTATTGTAACTCAGGGTGCTTGCCCAATTGAAGATCTTCCGGTTGTAACAGGAGAAGCTTGTCCTTGTGAAGCTCCTGCGCCGGAACCATGCGGATGCGATGTTGCTCCAAAATGTGAACCAAACCCTGTTCCGTCTTGTGCATTATGCCCAGGTGCAAAAAATGTTTCAAGAGCAGATATGAGACAAGTATACTCATATCCGAATGCAATTTACGGAACAAACAATTTTGTGGGAACAGAAAGAGACTCTATTTATTCAGCTGAAGGTTACCGTTCTTTAGACGGATTTACGGTTAATCGTCAGGCAAACGGTTTGTACGCAGGAACAATGGGTACAACAGTTGCTTCCGACGGTTCTGTTACTGGAGCTGCTTCAAACATTCCTTGTTTGAATGATTTAACAAATCACACCGGTGCTCCTATTGTCCGAGATGAAGCAAGAATGGACGGTAACGGATGCCCTATTCAAATGGGTACTGCTAATTCTATCCAAGCAATAAAGAAAACTCTTGTTCCGTTCGACTTATCTCCATTTGCTAATATGTCAGGAATGACAGGTGCCGCTGCAGGCATGTCACAAATGTTCCCTGATGTTCCAAGCAGCCATTGGGCAGCATGTGAAATAGATAAACTTGCAATGAATGACGTTGTTGTCGGTTATCCGGATAGAATGTATAAACCTTATAGAAATATTTCTCGTGCAGAATTTGCAACAATGTTAGTAAAAGGTTTTAACAAAGATATGTACTCAGCAGAACGTGAAAAACTTTTCTCTGATGTACCTACAAATCACTGGGCAAGCTCTGCTATTACAGTTGCTGTACATCAAGACTTGTTGAAGGGATATCCAAACGGTACATTCAAACCAAACAACAACGTAACTCGTGTTGAAGCATTATGTGCAATGTCTAAAGGAATAAATTGTGGTGCTATGGACAAATGTAAAGCTCAAGAAGTATTATCACGTTATACAGACGGTAATACCGTTCCTGAATGGGCACAAATTCCTATTGCAAAAGCTTTAGATAACGGTGCTTTGAGTAATTCACCAAATCCAAACCGTATTAATCCTTTCGCAGAAGCAACTCGTGCTGATATTGCAGCAATGTTACAAAATATTAGAGTTGCAGCAGGTATAGATAAAAATCCTGTAACCGCAAATAATGATTGTCCTACATGTCCTGTTGACAAAAAAGCGTTTGTTGAAGAAGAAGAAATGGTTCAAATACCAACATTGAAACTTAAATTTAAAGATCAAGTTTCCGCAAAATCTTCTCACGTAGGTCAAAGATTTGCTGCAAAAACACTTGAAGATGTTACAATAAACGGACAATTATATCCGTGCGGTTCAAATGTACACGGCAAAGTTGTTGAAGTAGTAAGACCTTCAGGATGTCAAAAAGGTGCTTTAAAGCTTGCATTCACAGACATTGAAAACTGTGGTCACAAAGCAACATTACCAAGACAAATTTTAAATGCAGAAATCAACAAGTCAAATACACCTAATATTCTTTCAAGAATCGTAACAGCACCGCTTACTTGGTCAGGTCAAATGGTAGGTATTGTAGGTAGAACTGCAGGCGGTATGTTATCAAACTTGGGTAACGCAGTAGAAGATGTTGCATCAGGTACAGGTATTGCACTTGGTGAAGCATTCCAAGGTCAATTTATGGCTTCTGCCAGAAGTGTAGGAGACGTAATTTATGATACGGTTAAAGCTCCGGTTGACATCACAAGAACTGCTATTTCAGGTACTGTCGGACTAGTTCAAGCTACAGGTGATGAAGTAGGTTATCTTGTAGACGCAAAAGGATACAAAATATCAGCTATTAATCCGAAAGAACACGTAACTATTGCTTTCGGCTGCAGCGGCAGATAGTAAGTATATTGGTCGTTAGCAGAAAACAAGGTGCAAGAGATTGCACCTTGTTTTATTATCTAAAATGTTATCCGATTGCTTCAAACTTATCAGAACGTGTTCTCATCAAGGATACCGCAGCTTGCGAATTTAAGAAATCCAAAGCGCCAATAAAACTTTTTTTGTTACTTAGAGTTTCTCTTGCTTCTGCCATAGTATTTTGAATTGTCTGAGTTGTTATATTTTCTTTTAAAACTTTTGTTTGTTCAATAGCTTGCGGTTTTGGTTCTCTTGGCGGAAAACCTATTTTATCTTCGGCATGCGTTTTAACTACTTCGTCTATATTTTGTGAAGGATTAGCTTTTTCAGCTTTTTCTACAATTTGTGAAAACGGATTGTGCTGGCTTACAAATGATGTTCTTGCAAGTTCCATGACATCTTCTTGCACATCTTCATTCAGAGCCTGAGCGCGTTCTCTAGCCCTTCGAAATATCATATCTTTAAGGGCATCTGCTTCTTGTTTATTTACAAATGATGAATTAAGACTGTAGCTCATAGTATCCTCTACTATAATAAAAACACAAATGTTAAGAAAATTGACAAAATTGTATATAAAACATATATATTTGTTACATAAGTTAACATCTTTGAGCATGTTTTAATTTTATTGCTATGACAACATTTTAGAGATTGGTAGTCTAAAAAGCTGTAAAAATTAGTAATAACATGATTTTTGTTATTTGTGTTTTTAAAAATTTTGGTGTACAATAAAAGTGCTATTTATATTTCGGCTAGTGTAAAATCTTAACAGGAAGGATACAACCGACCTGTTTTCTTTTTCCGATTTTTTGTAATTATCAGCACAAATTCACATCCTCAAAACTTACCTCATCAGGGAATTATCTTTATTGTAGGTTTTCATATCATGACAAGAGAAAGGTTCTTTTGTCATGCCAAGTGATGCTAATAAAAATAAAGAGATAACTGAATTAATTTTAAATGCTCAAAAAGGCAATATAAAAGCTTTAGAAGAATTATTAAGACGTATACAAAAGAATATTTTCGGCATGTTTAGTTATTTGACAGATAATAGGCAAGATATTGCTGATTTAACTCAAGAAGCACTTATAAAAACGGCAAAAAATATTATAAATCTAAAAAATCCTGAGAGTTTCAGGCATTGGCTGAATCAAATAGTAACAAACATTTTTTACGACTACATTCGTAAAAATAAAATTGAATTAGAGGTAGATACAAATAGTGAAAAGTTACTTGAAATAAAAGATAAAATAGGTTGTGAACCCGGCGAAAGATGTCTTTTCTCGGAAATGGATAAGCTAATAAAAGCAGCCCTTCTCGACTTACCGGAAACGCTAAGAATAGTCATAATTCTTCGGGAATATGAAGGTCTGAGTTATGAAGATATTTCAAAAATCACTAATACGACATTAGGAACTGTAAAATCAAGGATTGCCAGAGCAAGAACAAAATTACAGAAGGAGTTAAAGGAGTTTATATAATGGAAATAACATGTTTACAAATGGATGTACTTTTATCATTTTATATTGAAGGTGATTTAAGCAGCTGCTTAAGAAAAAAAGTTGAAGAGCATTTAAAGAAATGCCCGACTTGCAGAGCCAAATATAATATTATAAGTTCGCTTTATGATGATTTACAAAATTCTGTATACGATGAAGATAAAGAATTCTCGACAAAGGTGATACCTTCCAGAGAGTATAATGATTTTAAGTCAAACTTGTCTGCATATGTAGACAATGAGCTCTCTGCGGAGGATAATATAAAAATTAAAAAATATGCCATAAACAATAAACAGGCAAGAAAAGATCTGGAAGACACATATCATATAAGAAAACTAATGAGTGATTCTTTCCGAAAAACAAAATCTGAATCTAATCCGGATTTATCAAAAAAAGTTTTAAAAGAACTGAATATTGAAGAGCCGAATTATATGAGTTTTAACCCGCTCGTAAAAGTTGCTTTTGCCTTCGTAATGACAGTATTAGCCCTGAGTGCGATAATAATTTTTTCACTCTCTATGGGCTAAAACTGCAATATTTTTATTACTTGCTAAAGATAATTTCATCATCTTTGTTATCAATTTTAATACAATCACCATCGATAAATTTTTGTGAAAGTATCATTTTAGATAAAGGATTTTCAACCAATTGACGAATTACACGCTTAAGCGGTCTTGCACCATATATCGGATTGAAACCTCTTCTTGCAAGCAAATCTTTTGCGTCATCTGTAATTTCACAAGTCATATTATGGTCAGAAAGAAGTTTTCTAAGGTGCTCAATTTGGATATCAACAATTAATGATAATTGCTGCATGTTAAGCCCTTTAAAGAAAATAGTTTCATCAACACGGTTTAAGAATTCCGGTTTGAAACGTTCTCTCATAACGGCATTGACTTTTTCTTTTGTTTCTTCAAAATTTCCGCTCGGATTATTAATAGAATCTTCCAGAATTATATCGCTTCCTATATTTGAAGTCATGATAATTACTGTATTTTTAAAATCTACAGTTCTTCCTTTTGAATCAGTTAATCGTCCGTCATCAAAAATTTGAAGCATAATATTGAACACATCGGGATGCGCTTTTTCTATTTCGTCAAAAAGCACTACCGAATATGGTTTTCTCCTTACGGCTTCGGTCAACTGTCCGCCTTCTTCATAACCTACATATCCAGGAGGAGCTCCTACTAATCTGGCAACATTATGTTTCTCCATGTATTCGGACATGTCGATTCTGACGATTGCATCTTCATCGTTAAATAAAAATTCTGCCAATGTTTTTGCAAGTTCTGTTTTGCCGACACCGGTTGGGCCTAAGAAAATAAACGTGCCTATTGGTCGTTTTGGATCTTTTAATCCTGAACGAGCACGGCGGATTGCATCAGAAACAGTATTAACAGCTTCTTCCTGACCAATTAAACGTTTATGTAATACATCTTCCATGCGTAAAAGTTTTTGCATTTCGGATTCTACAAGTTTTGTAACAGGTATTCCGGTCCATTTTGAAACAATGGCAGCAATATCATCACCATCTATTTCTTCTTTCAAAAGACGGTTTTCACTTTTTTCTTTACCTTGAATTGATTGAAGTTTTTTCTCTAACTCCATCAATTTTCCGTATTTTAATTCTGCTGCTGTTTGCAGGTCTGTGTTTCTTTCAGCTTCCGCAATTTGATTTTTGACTTTATCAATTTCATCTTTTATTCCGGCTTCGCCTGTAATTGTATTTTTTTCTACTTCCCATTGAGCTTTTAGTTTATCAATTTTTCCGCCAAGTTCATTAATTTCTTCTGTTAATTTATCAATTTTTGCTATGCTTTCAGGAGAAGTTTCTTTTTTAAGAGCTTCCCTTTCAATTTCAAGTTGAATTTTTTGACGCATCATTACATCAATTTCTTCAGGCATTGAATCGATTTCAATACGGAGAGCTGATGCGGCTTCGTCTATCAAGTCAATCGCTTTATCAGGTAAAAATCTATCTGTAATGTACCTGTCAGAGAGTTGTGCAGCCGCTATAAGAGCACTGTCTAATATACGAACGCCGTGGTGAACTTCGTATTTGCCTTTCAATCCTCTCAATATTGAAATTGTATCTTCTACAGAAGGCTCATCAACAAGGACAGGCTGAAAACGACGTTCAAGAGCCGGATCTTTTTCAATGTACTTGCGGTATTCATTAACAGTTGTTGCTCCTATAGTTCTCAATTCACCTCTTGCAAGCATTGGCTTTAAAAGGTTTCCGGCATCCATAGAGCCTTCCGTTGCGCCTGCTCCTACTACGGTATGAAGTTCGTCAATAAACATGACTATCTCGCCGTTCGATTCCTGAACCTCTTTCAAAACAGCTTTTAGTCTCTCTTCAAACTCGCCCCTGAATTTGGCACCTGCAACCAGCGCCCCAAGGTCAAGAGAAATAAGCTTTACTTCTTTTAGACTTTCAGGAACATCTCCTCTGATTATTCTCTGTGCAAGGCCTTCAACAATTGCGGTCTTACCAACGCCTGGTTCGCCAATGAGAACAGGGTTATTTTTTGTTCTTCTGTTCAGAACTTGAATGATACGACGAACTTCTTCATCACGACCGATTACAGGGTCTAATTTACCTTTGCGAGCACGTTCAGTTAAATCTGTTGAATATTTTTCAAGTGCTTTCATATTTTCTTCTGCGTTTTTATTGTCCACTTTTTTGTTACCTCTTATGTTTTTCATAGCTTTTAGTACAGTATTTGTATTAACTCCGAATTTCTTTAAAAGTTCGGTTATATTTGTTCCCTCCAGTTTGGTCATTGCAAGAAGTATACACTCTATTCCTATAAATTCATCTTTCAAATTTTCTGCTTCTTGTCCTGCCACTTCTAAAAGAGAATTTGTATCACGAGACAAAAATACTTGTTGAGATGCAACTCCTTCTGATATTGTCGGAAAGTTCTTTATATTTGTAACAATTCCGTTAATAAAATTTTGATTAAGTAGTTTTAATTCTTCCAAATAATCTTTTGCAATTCCTCGGTCTTCAATCATGGCAAGCATGATGTGTTCAGGTTGAATTTCAGTATTTTTGTAATAATCTTTTTTTGCATTTGCAGCATAAATTATTTCCTGAGAATAGTTTGTAAATTTGTCAAAATTAATCATATTATCGCTCCATATATTAATATTTTAACGCTATTTTAGAAAAATCAAGAATTATTAATTATAAATTAATAATTTAAATTTAATTTACACAGTTTAGATATTCTATGTTATTTTGAGTAAGAAACATTGAAAAATTAGTTTAAATTATTATATTAATGTTATTGACACTATTTGATAACTCTGTTAGAATAATATTATACATTGTACACAGATAATCATTCTATAAGAAGAGAAAGGAATATATGATGAAAAAGAAAGGTTTTACTCTTGCAGAAGTATTGATTACACTGGCTATTATCGGTGTAGTTGCTACTTTGACACTACCTGCTCTTATGACTAACACAGGGGAACAACAAGCAAAAACAGCATTGAAAAAAGGTATAAATACATTAACAGAAGCTGCTCAAATGAATTCGGCTATTGCGGGATTTGATTATAATTCACTTACTGTTACTACTCACGGTGAAGAAGACCAATCTTTATATTCACTGTTAGCAAGCAGAGCAAATATTGATTATAAATTATCAGGCACAAGTACAGATGCATCAAAGCTTGTCAACCAAGGTGCATCAACAAACTATACAATTTTCTTCCGCGACGGTTCAGCTTTGACGTTTAAGGAAGCTAATACTACAACAGATACGACAAGCGGCGCAAAGAAAAATTCAGAGCTTCAAGATGACGGTTTACCATATGGTATAGCTGCAGTATACGATACAAACGGTTCAAAAGGTCCAAATCTTTTGTCGAATTGTAACAAAAATTCTGCATTAAAAATAGGCGCAAATACAACAGATGTAAAACAAGCAGCAAATAAAGAATTGAATGAAGTTTGTACTAAGTCAAGTCGTGTAATCAAAGACCAATTTGGTGTAAGATTGCGCGGAAGCTATGTTGTACCGAATGGTCCTGCTGCAAGATGGGCATTTTCTAACTAAGTTTAAATAGAGTAAAACTAATATATGAAAAAGAGACGCTACGCGTCTCTTTTTCATTATTTAAGTTATGAAGATTCTTCATCCGTTGAATGGTTATGGGCTCAGAATGACGAACCAGAGTATCACTCATCTAACAATATTCATATTTACAGCAGAAACACATATTACGCCAAGTCGAAGAGTTTTATATTGCCATTGTTGTGATATCGGTATATGCGGAGAGGATTCTGTTTCTGACTTGAATTGCCATTTGCATGCTTAGAGATGCTTTTTCTGCTGCTATCATAGCTTCATGAATATTTGTAGAACCGCCCATTGCAATATCTTCTTGCAATCTGTTGGCTTCTAATTTTGCGTTATTAACAGCATTTAAGCTATTTGAAAAAGCATTCCCCATTTGGCTTGCAAAACTTCCCAAACCCTCAGGATCTTTTTTGTCATGTACAGGATAATTTTTTGCAGCTGCTTGAAGAGCAGATTCAAACTCTGTTGGCGCAGTATCGTCAAACTGAAATGACGAATTATTTTGCAAAAATTTGTTATACGCTCCTACCGCATCAAATTGATAATTGTCTATATTTGTTGATATTCCTGTTGAAAATTCCATGATTTCTTACCCTTTTTATTTTAGTTATTCGGATTCTTTGCCCCCTGAATGTTTATCCGGAGTTTAAATATTCATTGCACTTTGCATCATTGTCTTAACGTTTTCTGCGACTGTTGCATTTGCCTGATATGCTTTTGATGCAGATATCATACCAACCATTTCTTCAACAACATTGATATTTGGTAAATCAACATATCCGTCTTCATCCGCATCAGGATGAGAAGGATCATAAACAGTTTTTACACCGTTTTCTGCTTCGTAAATTTCGTCAACTTGAACTCCGCCGGTTAACACACCGTTATTTAGTGCAATATTAGCATTAATAAGCATGTTTCCTGTATTCGGGTCAAATTTTGCATCAGGACTATTACTTGAAAAATTTGAAAATCCTCTGTTCAAAGAATCTTCATATATGGTTCTAAAAGCAACGTCTTTTTTGATGTATACGCCTTTTGAGCCATCAGGTCTGCGAGTTGTATTTACGTTTGCTATATTGCTGGCAATCGTATCCATCTTTACCCTTTGTGCGCTCATTCCGGAGCCTGCTATATCAAAAATATTGAAACTCATATATTTCCCTCTGCTTTAATATTATTGTCCTCTTATTACCTCACTGAGACCTGTAAATTGCCTTCTCTCCAAATTAGACAGAACCATAAACTTTGTACCTGTCTTTGACAAATCCATCATTTCTCGTTCAAGCTCAACATTGTTCCCGTGTCTGTCTGTTCCTGAGTATACATCATTTACAAGCTGTGGTTTATATTGGTCATATACATTAGATTTCAGGTATGCTTGCTCTTGAAGCGTAGGTGTACGATATTTATGTACCTCACCTGTAAAAACATCCATCATAGGCGGTTTATAATCAATACTGTTTTTACCTTTTATATAATCTTTTAGGTCCTCTTTTTCTATAATTTCTGCAAGCTGACTTTCAAAAGCAACTTCTTTCCTCTGAAATCCCGGTGTCATAACGTTTGCAATATTACTGGCAATAGCATGCTGTCTTTCCATAAGACCATTCATGCCTAATTGAGTAATATTGATTGTTCTACTCGTTATTAAATCCATCTACTTTACAACTCCAATCTTAATTGTAAATTCTACATATTCGTTGTCATTGTGTGTAAGCTCTATTTTGCCAAACATCTCTTCAATAGATTTTTTGCAAATTATTAGTCCTAAACCCGAACCTGTTTGTTTTGTTGTATAACCTTCGTGAAAAATATTTTCAGGTTCACTAATCTTGCCTGCATTGTTTGAGATTTTTATTATAGCAAAACCTCCCTCAACCTCTGTCGAAATCTTAATATACTTATCCGTTTCAAGGGCTTTTTCACTCCCTTCCATGTCAAAAGCTTCCGATGCATTTTTGACCAAGTTGATAATTGCTGCAGTAAATTTGTTTTCATCAACCGGAATTTTTACATCTGTATTGTTTTCTAATTTACACTCAATATTTTTACATTCACGATACACTTTCGTCAAATCAACAGCTGACGATATTAATTCTTTTAATTTATATGGCTTAATTGTACTTTTTCCGGTAGATTTTAACTCAATCAACGAGTTTCCTGCCATGCTTACTGCTCTTGAAATACATCCGAGTGCATTTGAAATAGTATCCTCTTTGATTTTGTTTTTTGCACAATATTTCTTTATTATCTCAGTATATAAATCACATATTGAAAGTTGATTTCTTATTTCGTGTGCGATTTCTCTGGTGTTTTGATTAACTTCTGCTTCTTCTTTTTCGGACTGAATTTGTGCAAATCCCAAAACCGCATCTTTTGATGCTTCGTCAAGATGCTCTATAAGTTTTCTTATAGAAGTATTCATCAACACATTATCACGTCTGTCAGGTTTGAAATTTTCTTGAAAGTCTTTTATTTTGATATCTGTATTTCTTCCAATAATATCAAGAGCCTCATTCTGCATCTTAGAGTTAAACACAGTATAGTATCTAACATAATTTTTGTTCTCGGTTTTGTTATCCCAAATTATTATATTAACAAATCTGTGAGTCATTACACATAAGAACTCTGTGTCTCGCCAAACTTTCTCTTTCAAATTTCCGGATTCGTCAGAAAAATCATATGCTTCAACAGGTGAAAAATCTAAGCGCTTAATTAACCCCAAAAGTCCGCTTCTATTTATTATTCTGTGCAGCACAACAGCTTCTTCGGGATTATCCAAAAGCGGTTCTAAGTCAGCACGAATTATGCACCTGAGTGCAACCTTGGAAAGGTATTGATTCTCTTGAGATTCAATAAGCTCTTTTAAATAATTCTGCTGTCTTACTATTTTTTTCATGTTTACCTTGTTTAATCAAAACTATGACATCTGTCTTCTACACTGCCATTTTGACTTTTTTAGTTAAAAATCCATTATTAATAGCGTACAAAACTGCTTGGGTTCTGTCATTTACTTGGAGTTTTTGGAAAATGTTGTTTACGTGTGTCTTAACTGTTGTTTCAGAGATAAATAATTTATTGGCAACTCCTTTGTAAGTTATACCTTGAGTTAATAGTTCCAAAACTTCTTCTTCTCTTTGAGTTAGGGCATCTAATAAATTTTCTTCATCTGTTTGAGAGTTCTGTTTTTCAGTTTCTTCTCTAAATGATTTTTGGAAATATTCAAAAAATCTTGAAGAAAGTGCTAGCGGAAGATATATTTTACCATTTAGAACTTCTTCTATAGCATAAATTAACTGTGCTGAAGCCATAGTTTTTAGTACATAACCTTTTGCACCAATTTTCATTGCTCTGAAAATTAAGTCCGCGTCATCATACCCAGAAAGTGCTAATACTTTTGTATTCAGACCAAGTTTGTTGATTTCCATAATACCTTGAAGTCCGTCTCTTTCCGGCATATTCATGTCTAAAAGAACAATGTCCGGTTGGTATTTTTTAATAAGATTTAAACCAACGGTAACGTTAGTTGCAATGCCTACAACATCAAAAGTTCCTTCCAGATTCAAGAGTTCTCTGATGCCTGATAAATGTTCATAATTGTCATCAATAAGCATAACTCTTGATTTTTTCTTAAACTCGTGTCTCATACTCTCTCTTCTCCCCTATATTTTTAAATTTTTTGTTTGATTAGCTGCAAACTAAAAATAAATTATTTCACCATTTCTACACTATTCATATTACCTTCTGTTAGAGGATGTTTACATCAATTAAAAGATTAATATTACTGTATTTAGGCTAGATAGAAAGATATAGACCACATGGTCTACTTAATAACTAAAAAGCAATAATAGATTAAGATTTACTCCCGTCAAGCGGCATGACATAAATTCACGCAAAAAGTCTAGACCTTATGTAGGATGATACAACATATGAGGTAGTTCATTTGATTGTTTTTATTATAGAGGTATGTATCCTGAATATATAATACTTGACCAATTATCTTGAAAATAACTTATTTGAGTTAAAGAGCCGGTTTTAATAAGAACTTTGAATTGATTTACTCCTTTTAAGCCCAAAGTTTGAGCAACAGCTGATTGAACAACATCAGGAGTTGTTACTACTATTATCCTGTTACCGCGGTTTTCGTCTACCAAATTTTTAATTACAGATTTTACACGTTTATTAAATACAGATAAATCTTCTCCGTTTTCAGGAGTCTGCAATATAGCTTTTGCCCCATATTGTTCATAAATTTCAGCATAAGATTGACCACACCACACTCCATGTTTTCTTGCCGGTAAATCTATGGTTGTTATACTTTCTTTGAATATTTTAGCTATCGTTTGAGCAGTTTGAATACATCTGGTAGAAGCGCTCGTATATATTTTGTCATAAGGAACAGCTCTTTTTTTAAGATATTCACAAACTTTTGAAACTTCTTCTTCTCCAAAATCATTTAGTTTTGGGTATTTTTCAGAATCGCTTATTATTCCGTCCATTGAATGTACGGTTGCTCCGTGGGTTATAAAAGTTATTTTGCATTTGCGTTTGAACATATTTAATTCCTTAACTACATTATATAGTAAGCATAATAAATTGTAAAAATTCATTCAAATGAAGGTTTGACTTTCTAAAAAACATTATTAAACTGTAATTGTATAACTATAAAATAAGGAGATCGTTATGGGTAAACGATTAGACGGCTCTTCTCTGTTTGCGGGCATAAACGCAGGCTTAACAAATTCATTTTCTTTACTTTCAAGCCAATATAGCGATGGGCTTACTTTAGAAAACTTAAATGCAGCATTAACAAACACTAATATAACGAATACTGCTTATGGTTCAACCTTTGCGTCATATTTGACAACAAATTTCAACAATGTTGATTCAAACAGAGATGGTGTAATCTCGGCAGACGAAGTACAAAAACTTATGAACAATATTGCAACACAAGGTTTAACCCGAGAACAAATTATGTCATTGGGTGGTGCTTCCGGCATGACAAGCTCATTACAGCAAACAGTTTTGGCACATTTTGATGATATAGATGCAAATCATGACGGAAAAGTAACAAGCCAAGAAATTAATGCTTATGGAGTTAATTCTCAAATAGAAAAACATAAAATTGCGGATAGAAACAGGACTATTAACGGAATGTCAACATTTTATAGTGATGACTCTAATAAATATGAAGGTAGTATGCTTGACTATAGATACTTAGAAGACGAAAATTCTTAATTATTGTGTGTGAAAAATAGAAGAGAACGCGGCTGAAAAATTTTTCAGCCGCGATTTTTAATTAATAAATTTGTCACAATTAATAAAATTTGGTATTATATTTCATAAGAATATGAGAGTAGATTTTATATTAAAATCGATACCAACAAGCTTGAGGAGTAAGAGACGAATGCAAAATTCGCACTCTAAAGAGAAAATTGAGAGAAATACAATAGAATATTATTATGGAATACCTTTTGAGGGTTCTACTTCTCAAGGCAGACCGCTAAGGCGTCTTACAAATATTACATGTCCGTATACCGGTATTAAAATGATTCCGGGGAAAGCTCTTAAAGGTTTTGAAAAACATCTTGAAAATTGCGAAAACGCACAGGATATTGTTAATTTGCTTGGAGGCTTTTCTGACAATCTACAAAAAACAGAAAAGTCTATTTTTGCAATTTTTAAAGAGTTTGCATCAATGAATCCGAAAGATAATTTAAAAAATTGTCTTGAGATGCTTTACAATACATGTTTGAAAAAATTAAAGCTGGAAGAATTTATGGTTCTTGATGATGTTGATATGATTTCAAGAAAATTATCAACAGAAACAGCGTTAAAACTCAGAGCAAAAACAACTAAATGCAGAGAAATTATTATTGCAAACAAAGAAGGGCATACATTTAAACGCAAAACATTCTTGGAATCATTAGAAGAAATAGAGCCAAAGCACAACGAAAGAGATATTTTTGAGAGCATAAAAGATCGTTCGCTTTTCTTGCCTACATCAGGAAGCAGTAAAAATGCTTTTATAGTAAAATATTCGACCAGAAGTCAGGAAGAAATGGCAAGACGTTTGTTCTTAGCGTCTACTGCTACAATAGAACATGTTATACCTGCTTCTAAAGGCGGTTCAAATCACATAGGCAATTTTTTATTAGCATCAGCAAACGGCAATCGATACAGGGAAAATTTGCCATTACAAAAATATATAAACAGGTTTCCGGATATACCAAAACATTGTCAAATGTATATGGATGACATTATAAATGCAATTCACAATGGTGAACTGGTTGGAAATGAAGACTATCCTTATATGATTAAACAAACTCTCATGAAGGAATCCGGCGGCAGATTGATGGTAAGCCTTTCCAAATACAAATATACCGAAGAAGAGGCAATCAAAATAGCACAAGATTATCTTGAAAACAAGAAAAATAGTTACAAAAAATCAAATAAATAATAAATTTTTACAAGATATATAAAATAAAACAATATTAAATCTGCAAATAATTATATTTAATCTATCCTAAAACTAAATCACCATGCTTTTTAATATGTTCAATTAGACCACCGTCTTCAAGTAACTTAATCATTACATCCGGTAATGGTTCTATTGCAGTAATTGTACCTTTGGTAATATTTTTTAGGACACCTTCTTTAATATCTAAATCAAGTTCGTCACCTGCATCAATTCCGTCTGTATCACACTCAATTGCCAAAAGTCCTATATTTATTGCATTTCTATAAAAAATTCTTGCAAAAGATTTTGCAATAACAGCTCCAACGCCTGCTATTTTTATAATTTGAGGAGCATGCTCTCTTGAAGAACCTAATCCAAAATTATTACCTGCAACTACAAAATCACCTTTAGACATGTTTTTTGCGAAATTCTCATCAGCATCTTCCAAAACATGTTTTGCGAATTCCTGTAAATCAGAACGCAAGTGAAACAAGCGTCCAGGTGCTATATGGTCTGTTGAAATGTTATCGCCGAATTTAAAAGCCTTACCTTTCATATGATGTCCTTTTTGTAGTTCTATGAATTACTATATTTTTATTGATTTACCACTAACCTCTTAATTGAACAGGCATTACAAGATATATATAGTCTTCTTCTGATGCCGGAGCAAACACAGTAGCTGAAAGTGGAGAATTTAACTGTATTTTTATTTCTTCGGATTCAGCAATTTTTAAAAATTCAAGTATAAATTTGTAGTTGAAAGCAATTGCCAAAGGTTCTCCGGTATATTTTATATCTATCGTATCTTGAGAATTACCGGCTTCCGGAGAATCTCCTGAAAGTTTAAGTGTGTTGTCAGCAAATTCAAATTTAACTATACTATTTTTTTCGTTAACCATGACAGCCACTCTTTCCAATGCAGAAATTATGTCATTCTTATTAACAACAGCTTCTTTTGGGAAAGATTGAGGTATTAACTGATTGTATTTTGGAAATTGTCCTTGCATTAGTCTTGTTATAATTTTTGTTTTATCTACTGATATAACTATTTTCTTTTCTTCCTTGCAAATTCGTATAATATCTGAATCCACGAGAAGAGATATTTTAGAAAGCTCAGCAAGCACTTTCGAAGAAATAAGCATTTCAAATGGGTTTTCTTCATCAGAAGATGCATTTTTAACAACCTCACGCACTCTGGCCAATCTGTTACCGTCTGTTGCTGCCATTTCAAGAATATTTTTGTTAACCTGACATACAACACCGGAAAGAAGGTTATTTGTTTCATACCCTGCAG
>CADCNZ010000022.1 GCA_902802935.1 uncultured bacterium
CGTATTTTGAGCGCCGCATTTTACACATCTGAAATGTTTTTGAAGCCTGAAACCTTTTGGTATACGCCTGGCCATAATAACTGAACCAGGCTGAACGTGGCCGCACCTTTCGCACTTATACCGGTATACTAACCCCGACTCACCATCTTCAACAATTACACACCCCGTCAAAGCGGTTGCCAGTTTTACTTCTTCCTTGCTCTGGGTTACGGCTGAATCAACACTGTGGGCAGTAAAACCAAAGCTTAAAACGCTTAATGCTATGGTAACTGCAAACATCTTTTTCAAATTGCTTTTCATATTTTCACCCTTTCTCTTAATTTAAAAAAACTGTTTCATACATAACAACCGAAAAGTATCACCTCCTACAGTTTTTACCTGCTGTCAAAATTATACAGAGACCGATGCACGTTTTTTTACACATAAAAAACAGCACCTGCCACTTTTAGCAGGTGCCGTATTTAAAAGTATTGTTTAATTGTTATTAAAGTACAATCCAACAAGCAAGTTTCCTTTACCAATTTTTCGATGATTTCTGTCATATGTTGTATCATCAGTTTTTTGCCAGTAGCCCATCCGACTGAAGTGCCTATCATAAGCAACCAATTTTTCCCCTTCCTCGCGTATTTCACCAAGCTTATTGAAATTCTTTTCTCTAACCTCAGTTCTACCACCAGAAAGCTTCTCAATATAACCTATAGTTCTTCTACTGCTGTCTTTAATCTCTTCGCGCATTTTACATTCCTCCATTTCTGTTTTCATTTTGAATCTGCGCCTGATGTAAAGCTATTACTTCATTGACCGATGCATACGCATTCCGCGTTATTGTTGCAACCTGATCTGATGCGGTGTAATCATTTGCATTCACGCGAAGTACGTTTGCATACCCCATTTTCTTCATATCATGTATGTCCCTTCATTAGAGTATTATTCTATCAACCCTCACTATTTGATTTTAACATATTTTTCTGCTGAACTCTAAATTTTTGGATTTCTCTTCCGGCTACGCCCCTAACATACTTCGGCTTATTATCTTTTACAATAATGTACACCGGCAGACCAGTTGCCATATCGGGATTCTCATAAAGTGGTTTATACAAATCAAATTCTTTATATTTTCCTAAGTACTCAACCGAATCGTAACCGCTTCTTTGTGCAAATTTTAAAATCTTATCGTTATCCATAATTAAACCCCTTTATAAATTTAACAAAAAACAGTTATGCTACTATCAATTGCAATTGTAACCAAACTTCTTATTATCTGAAAGCATCACAGTCTTCCAATAATTTTCCCTGCCTATAATGTATTCATCAGTTGTAACCATAGAGAAGATTTCTAAAAGTGTAAATCTAAAGTTCTGGATAATATAATCATTTCCCTTTTCTTTAACCAAATCAACAAGCCCTGTATTATAACCATGCCCACTATAACAGTACTCGCTCCAACGTGACCAAACGCCCCCATCACCATAAGCAGAGCCGATATATCTCTTTCCACAAGTAATATCCGTCAACATGTAAACGCCTTTAATTTTAGATAATGCTGTCTTCCAATCAGGAGTCTGCTTATCAATAATATTCTTCATTACAGAAAAAGGACAATTAACCCATTCATAACCGGGGAAAACATGAGAAGAATACGGTTTATCTAACAACTCTACTACTTCTATTGTTTCATAATGATTTTCAAAATTGAAAGCACTACCCCTTTTAGTATTTATATTTTTCACCTTCAATCGGCCAATAAAATCTTTATACATATCGCAAAGCCTAATCTCATATCGGTCAGAATATGTTTTAAGAATTTCAAAAATCCCACCAAACAAGAAGGTGCCGTATTGTGGATAAAAGTGCATAAAAGATATTACATACTTTCTTGTGAAGCGGTTAGGTTTCCCATCTCCACGGTAAGTATTCCAACCTATCCAGTTATCCCATCCATTGATATATTCATCTAATGGTTCGTAACCATCGTTCGAACGCTTTGCCACATGAATCTTATACATACTCGGATTCTCAATCGGCATAATCTGTTTTAATTTAATCATAGCAGAGTTCTCCTTTTATAATTTTTTGTAAGCAATAAAACAATAACCCACTAGTATTTATCATTGGATATGACCGTAAAAATAAGGAAATATTAATTATTCTCCTAACTGATTAAGTGCTTCTTTATCAGTGATTTCTTTATTCCAATGCTGAAGAAGTACTATAGAATACTTCTTAATCCAG
>CADCNZ010000023.1 GCA_902802935.1 uncultured bacterium
ATTTTGGAATGCAGCATTTTTTGATAAATTTGTTTCTTGTCCGGAAATTTTGTAAACTTTATCTAACTCTTTTGCATAATAAGAGATTGAATATGATTTAAAAACAATATCAGGATTTTCGGGGAAATCTTTTTCTTGAAGTTTCAATATAACATTATTCAAATATTTATCTGTTGAATTCAGTTTTAAGATACATTTATCTGTATAAATTTTTTTAATAGCAACGTCGTCCTTAAATAAAGAAGACCAAGGTATATACAGTTTGATATTATCAAATTGACCAAATTTTTGCCCATCTTCATACATAACATGCATAACCGGCGCTTTTAATTTTAACGACGGGCCAAACCTAAATATCAACTTTTCTATATGTACCTTAACCCCTATTTCAGATGATATTTTATTTTCTATTAATGGTATAAATTTTGATGCGTTTATAGGTACAAAACAAATTGATACACATATTAGTAAAAGTACTAAAATGCTTATTATATAATTTCGATACTTTTTCATTTAAACTAAATCTCCACTGGAACTATCAAAGAAATACATGTCTTTTTCACTCATTCTTAATTCTATAGTTCCTTCAATATTATAATCCAGAGGTACTTTTGCCGAGCATTTACATCCGTTTAAATAGAAATAAATAATACGCTCTCCTCCTGTCATTTCTACAATATCAGGAGAAACTTTTATAATTTTATCACCTGATATCATTTTTTCAGACCTAATTGCTGCGACAAGGTCTCCGGATATTTGTTTATTAGTGTTAAACATAACACCATTTATTTCAAACTGATTATTATTAACATTAACGTTAATAAAGTTCATTTGTCCGATAAAACCTGCCACAAATTTGTTTTTAGGATTGTTATATATTACTTCAGGAGTATCAACCTGTTGTATTTTACCTTTATTTAAAATAACAATTCTATCTCCCATAGTTAAAGCTTCTGTCTGATCATGTGTTACATAGATAAAAGTTGTTTGTAATTCTTGATGAAGTTTCTTAATTTCAGAACGCATTTGTACTCTTAAATTTGCATCTAAATTTGAAAGGGGTTCATCCATTAAAAAAACTTTTGGCTTTCTGACAATTGCACGCCCTAAAGCAACTCTTTGTCTTTGTCCCCCTGACAACTGTCTGGGTTTTCTATCCAAAAGTTCCTCTAAATTTAATATTTTTGCTACTTCCTGCACCTTACTTTGTATCGTTTTTTTATCATATTTGCGCATTTTTAATCCGAACGCAATATTATCAAAAACACTCATATGCGGATATAATGCATAGCTCTGAAATACAAAAGCTATATCCCTGTCTTTTGGATGTATATTATTGACTACTTTGTCATCTATTAATATTTCGCCGTCTGTAATATCTTCAAGTCCTGATATAAGTCTTAATATAGTTGATTTACCGCATCCGGAAGAGCCAACCAAGACAATAAATTCTTTATCTTTTATTTCAAGATTTATATTATCTATAATATTATCTTTTCCGTTATAGCTTTTTACAAGATTTTTTAAAACAACACTACTCATTAATCATCCCTTTAATAAATATCAATAGTTTTATACCGGTAATAGTATATTAAAGCTTGTACTCTTAAGTATTTGAGATTCTACCCAAATATATCCGCCTAAAGTTTTAACTAAATTTTTAACTGAAGCTAAAACCATTGCTCTCAAAACATTCTTACGGTTTGAAGAATCAACTATTTTATAAGGGTCAAACATACAATCCAAATCATTTTCTGAAAGAAGTAATGCGCTGCTTGTAACAGATATTAAAGCATAATTACCTTGCGGTAAATTCTTCGATTGAATGTATTCTTCATCAGGAGTTGACAATATTATATTAATATCACCCATATCAACCGATTTAAGTATTACTTCTAATAAATCTTGAATTATGTTTTTTAATATATCTGCATCTGTTATGATATTTTTCTTATAACTCTCATCCGGCTTAACATTTAAATTTATATCTTTATCTTTATATAATTGTTCATTAAATCTAACTACAGAATTAATTAGAGCCAAAGAATCAAAAGTTTTTTTATCAGGCGTATCTAAACCAGATTCCGTTTGTGACAATTCGAGTAATTTTGCTATAAAATACATTAAATCTGTTGAATTTTTATTAATGATTCTAATATATTTCTCTTGTTGTTCACTCATTTTGCCCCCAAGACCATCTGACATAGCTTGAGAAAAGCCAACTATAGATTGTATTGGAGCTTTTAAATCGTTAGTAAGTTTTAGTAAAAAATTATTTTTATCTCTATTTATAACTGATGTATTATCTTCTGGAGTTTCCTGTGTCTGGATATCTTTTACGTCTCTAATGTCAAGAACGTAGCCTTGTTCAACCTCTCTTGCCGTCATGTCATAATATATTTCTTTGTTTGGGGATTTTATTATAACCGGTTTATTCTGAGAAATTGCATTTTTAGTTATACTAATAGCATTTTCGACAAAATCGTTTATATTAGATGTTAATAAGTGCATTTTTGATGTTTCAAAAAGTTCAGCTGCGACATCATTGACCCATTCAATTTTGCCATCTTTTGAAACTAATAGTAAAGCATCCGGTAACGCTTTTTCAACATCTATAGAGCTTGTTTTAAACAAAATCTTTTTTATATCCATACATTAATCCTCATATAGTACTTAAATTTTAGCACAAAGAAGATATTTAAAAAGTTAATTTAATATTAAATTTGTTAAGAAATGTAATTTTTTGTATTAATATAAAATTAGTAAAGGAAACATTATGAAATACAAAGATTATTATGAAATATTAGGGGTATCGAGAGATGCCGATAACAATGCAATAAAATCAGCATACCGAAAGCTGGCAAGAAAATACCATCCTGATGTTAATAAGACAAAAGAAGCAGAAGAAAAATTTAAAGATATAAACGAAGCATATGAAGTACTATCTGACAAAGCAAAAAGACAGCGTTATGATAGCCTTGGTTCAAATTGGCAAGGTGGCGCAGACTATACTCCGCCTCCAGGATTCGAAAATTTCAGTTTTAATTTTAACCAAGGCGGAGCCCAAAGTTTTGATTTTGGCGGGAATGGATTTTCTGATTTTTTCAGTTCATTATTCGGTGATATGATGGGCTCAATGGGGCACACTCAACAGAATTTTGGAGGATTTGACTTTAGCGGCATAAATAAAAATTCACCAAAAACGAAACGGGCTAACAATTCAACAAAAGACTTAGATATTACAAAAACATTAAATGTGACGGCCAAAGAATTATTTGACAATAAGCCTATATCAGTTTCATTTACAGAAATAGAAAAATGTACACAATGCAGCGGAAGCGGTTATTGCTCCAACTGTGGCGGGACCGGTATTGTTTCAAAACAGAAGTCAGTAAAAGTTAAATTACCTAAAGGGATTGAAGAAGGTAAAAAAGTTCGTTTAAAAAATGAAGGAAAAACTGACGCATACGGGAATAAAGGTGATTTATACTTAATTGTACATTTTAAAGATAATGAATACACTTTAGATGGAGAAAGTATAACGAAAGAGATTGAAATAACGCCTCCTGAAGCAGTTTTAGGATGTACTAAAGATATTACTACATTACATGGTAAAATTAGCATAAAAATACCGTCTGGTGTATCAAGCGGTCAATGTCTTAGACTAAAAGGACTTGGATTACCTGTTAATAATGGTTATGGCGATTTAAATGCGAAACTTAAAATCGTAATACCCAAAAATCAATCAAAAGAAGTTATTGAGCTTTATAAAAAAATACAAGAGATTAGTTAGATTATATTTTTATGGCTCCCCACGCCCTTATGTAACCTTTTTCGTATTTTATCAGGTAATATTGTCCTTTTTGTACGTACTCTATTGACGCATCCATATGAATATATTCCTCTCTTGGGGTAGCACCTGATTTAGCATATCTTGCATCTATAATCTTTTGAAATTTTTCTTTCCGTTTCTTTTTTGCTAATTCTTTTTTTTCTTTTTTGGTTAGCTCTTTTTTATAAAGTTTTCTTACCTCATTTTTATTTTCATCTAACTTAAAAACAGGTATAATTGCAATCAAATCTTTTGATTCAATTAAATATAAAAATTCTCTATCATTTGATAACGCCAATTGGTAATATCCTGGTTTTATAAAGTTTCCATTATGGTCAGGTATATAATCAATTATACTAAGAGTTGGTTGCTCGTCAGTAGGAATTGAATATCTGTAAATAGAGTTTTGATGAACTGTTATTCCTGATGGAATGACAGGATAAGGCGCTGATGGAGCAAGATATTCAATATCACGTATAGCTGGTGTTATAATTCCGTCTATCATATTTTACTCACTAAATATTTTACAGCATTGTTAATTTCATTAAAGTTTTTGTTTAGTAATTTTGAGGAGCCCACAAATATAAGTGACAGATATTTGTTATTAACTTTTGAATTTTTAATCAATAGTCTATAACTTTCTCTCATTCTACGTTTTATCAAATTTCTTTTTACGGCTCTTTTATGCACTTTTTTACTAACAACAAAACCGACTTTGGTTTCATTATTTGTATTATTATCTTTACCAATAAAAACAGTTATACCGTCTTTATGAACGGCTTTTCCTAGCTTATATGTAGCTGCAAATGCAGATCGTTTTTTTAATCTGTATTGTTTTGGTAACATATCTAAATAATACTTCTTACTAATAACTATGTAAAGTATTGTAACAATACGGGTAAAAATATTAAAGTTTTAAAAATTTATGCCGATATATTTATGTAGTAAGGAGTAAGCTCATGGCTGACGAAAATGATATTCAAGATGCAGAAAATAATGAAAGAAGAGTTATTGATGAAAGTAACTATCGCATAAATGCGCCAAAAGAAAATGGACCATCTGCAATAGGAAAGGGCGGAGATCCGCTATTCAGACGTATAAATGCATCTAAAGAGCAATTGCTTGAATTAATGGAAGAAACTCAAACCGTACAAGATTGGGTTCAAAGAGAAAGCTGCAACAATGCGGCATTAAAATGTTTAGAAAATGAAAATTTAAAAGAAATATATTTCTTAATCAAAGATGGTTTTGGTGAATATGGCAGAATTTCATTAATGGGATTTAAATCCCCTTCTGGAGTTGAAATTCCAAGGTTAAAAATTTACGATACTAATGGTGATGTTTTAGAAGTTCTTACAGGACCTTTAGCTATAGACGAAATCAACAAACGTGCACTTGCTTATAAACAAATTCAACAGGGTTATGAAGAAGTTCCGCGAGAAGGGAATGAACCGGTAGAAACATGCGTAATATCTGATTATAACGGTAATATTGAATAAAATTATTTAGAGCCTTTCTTCAAAATTATACCGTTTAGTTTACAAAAAGACGTCAAAACTGATAGTTCTTCTTTAATTCGTCTTTGAATGTGCGTATGATCTGAAGTTATACGAATGTTCTTTGCCGCTTGAAACATTTTTAGAGCTTGTTTAATGTAATTTGCTCTCATAGAAGATTTTGGCAAGGCTAATTCTTCATATAATTTTGCGTATTGTATATAATTTTTAACCAATAAACCTTCAAGATTAAATTGTCTTGATATAAATAATGATTTTTCTATATAGACTTTTGCTGATTCAAAGTCTTGCTTTGCGATATATATTTCTCCAATTAACTTATTAAATAAAGCCATGAAGTAATAGTTATTAATGTTAGGTCCTTGTGCAATATCAAGGGCTTTTGTTGCTATATCTAGAGCAAATTGAGTGCCTTTTGTTACAAGTTTTATTTTTGCAATTAAATACCACGATAAAAGAACACCCGTCGCAACTTTTTCTTTAGCAAAATATGATACTTGCTCTTCTAGGATATTTAATGCCTTTTTTGTTTCATTTTTATCTTTTAAAATTTTTGCCAATAGAGTTTTTAGTATATTTTTTGTAAAATTGTCATTCACATTATTTGCATAAGATACTACATTAAACAACTCGGAATATAAGCTATCGTAGTCTTTTGCAATAAATTTGTTAATAATATCAACAAAATTCCATCTTGAAACTATAAACGAATCCATAGTATCAAGAGAAAACTCTTTTAAGATGTCGTCCAATATCTTTTCAGATGTTTTCAAATCGCCTTTTACCGTATTTGCAAATGCTAAGGCCAAGTGTGCTTTACATAATATTGAAGGCTCTGTAATTTTATTTTTTTCAATTATATCAAATATAAGCTTTATAATATCAAACGTTCTGCTATCGCCTTGGAAAGACAAAGCATCTGCAAATTCAAAATATATATTAATCCAAAGATTATATAGTTCTTTCATAGAAATAACAGGTTGATTTTTCCCTTTAGCTAAATATTTTTCAAATATAGGCATTATTTCTGTATCTATAAGGTTTACTACTTGTCCGTAGTTACCCAGTCTCACCAATGGACGCACCTGCCTTGACTTTACAAGAGCTCTTTCTAATTCATAATTTTCCGGTATTTTATTCAAAACATTATCAGCACACTCTATTGCACCCCAGTAATTACCACTTTTCATTGATGTTGAAGCTATGTATCCTAAAAGCTCAATATGCTCATAGTCTTCATTATCATCAAGCATCATAATTGCATTCTGTAAATATTCAAAAGATTTTTCATGGTTAATGGGTTCTAACAGTTTGCCAACTCGAGTATAAATATTTTTCTTTATCTTTTGATAATAAGGATTTGTTTTATGTTCAATTAATTTTAATGCTTGATTTTGACTTATAATGTATAATCCTATATCGCCTATATAAGATGCTTGTTTCATTAATAATGTCCATACATCAAATGCAGCATCATTATTATTTAATTTTTGAACAATATAGCCAATGAGTGCTATTGATGACTGTTTATAAATACTCAATAATTCGTATAGTGAATTTAATATTTCTTCAAAACAATCATCATTTTTAACATTATTTACGATAGTTCTCCAAATGTTATCACTTTTAAATTCATACGATAGATTGTTAATTTGATTAATAAACCCCTTTTGTATTAACAAATCAATAATATGTTCAAATTCTGCAGTCGATACATTATCAAAATGTTCCAACATAGCAGGATAGAATTTTGAACCTAACACTGACATAGCAGTTAAAAATCTATATGCACTATATTCTTCACGTCTTAATATACTAATTCTTGAATTTACAATTGCTTCAGCAGTATCCGCATTAGATTTTGATATCCCATATAAATCACAATCTTTTTTTAGTAAAACGTTCTGTTCTAATATAGATGGATTACCTAAGGATATTTTTGCAGCTTTTTTTATAAAACCACTATCTAATGAAATATCATTATACAAAGTTGCAAATGCCTCTACTTGCGCAGGTGAAAATGGTGCTATATAAAAATCTTTATAATTTTCAGATTTTAATTTAGGAGATGTTATTAAACCTAAACCTGGCTGAGCTTTAGATGAAATAAAAATAAATTTGCATCTCTCTATAATATATTCATCTTTTAATAATTCTCTTAAAAAGTCATAAGACATACCATCAATTAAATCAATATTATCTATTATAAATACTGTTTTTATTCTTTCTACAATTGTCAATATGACTTTCTTAAGAATTCCAAACATCTTAGTTTTATTTGAATAAATATTTTCATACTTATCTAATATTTCAGGGTACAAAAAGTTTAAAAGATCCAAAATCTCAGAATTTGATAATGTTGGAAAATCTTGTTTAAAAAACTTAATAGAATTTTTCTTCAACTGTAAAGTATCAGGACAAAAATTATTTATATTAAAAAATGATAGCAAAACATCTTGAAAATATCCGAATGGTGATAATTGAGTAACTTGAGTGCACTTACCAAGCAGCCAAACTAATTTAGCATTTTTCAAATCATTGATTACATACCTTAACACTAAACTTTTCCCTGAGCCACTTTCACCACAAAGAGTAATTACGCTTGTTGCTCCGTCTTTTATAGCATCAATAAGACCTAGTTTAACTTTTTGCTGTGAACTCATTTCAGCAGAGTATTCCGGTTTAGTAGTTAATTTTACTTTTTTAAAAACTTCGCCGCATTTTCTGCAAGAAATTGAATCCGGCATATTTGCCGCACCACAATTTTCACAAATTTTTATTAATGCATTTCCACATTCTGAACATTCGATTGACGTAATAGGATTAATAGAACCGCATTCTTTACATATTGAAGCTACTTTTGTCCCACAATGAGCACATTTTAATGCATCTTTTTCTATATCATTTTTACATTTAGGACATTGCATTTATTACCTCTTAGATTAATGCCTCAAGCTCTGTTAATGCTTCCAAAATAACCGTTGTATCTATATTCAATTCTGCAGCTATTTGATCTACTGTTAATTTCTTATTGTATTTTAAATCATAAACCTTTACTATATTTAAATCAGGTCTTTTTATATTTAAATTTTTTACACCATTAATTAATTGTTGTGAATCTTCAATTTCATAATCCGGTTTTGAGTTTGATTCTAAATAATCTGAAGTTGCATCAACACTTTGAATAATTGAATCGTCTGCATTTAACCCCAAATCGAACTCTTCATTTGTATCAAGTTCTTCATTTACTGTTAATACATCTAAATTATTGTCATCAGCTTCAAATTCTTCTATATCAGCATCGAACGAAACCTGTTCCAATTCGTCAAATTTGTCAGCATTATCAATATTATCAGTTATATCAAGATCTAAAGAATCAAATTCATCAATTGTATTTTCTGGTTGTAAAGATGTATCCTCAAGTTCTTCAATTTCATTCAATTCGATACTATCGTTAATATCATTATCATTTTCTACACTTGGAAAATCTAATTCTACGTTCTCAGAATCATCCAATTCTAAAGATTCAACTTCCTGAATATCTGTATATTCTTCAGTAAATTCATTACTTTGTTCTTCTGCTGATTCATTATCATCTAAAGTTAGTTCTTCAATAACATTTCCATTATTATCTTCTTGATTTATTTCTTCTATAGAAGTCACGTCAACATTATCATTAAACGAATTTTCTGTCATTTCATATGATTCAAAATCTACAGAATTTTCTTCTTGTACATCATCTTCTAATTCTATTTTTGAATCAGAACCAAAGTCATCAGTCATTAGTGATGCTTCACTATTTTCTTGAATTTCAAAACTTTCTTCCGTATCTTTAACGTCATCTACTTCCAGATTTGATAAGTCTTCGTAATCAGAAACCTCTGAATAATTTATCTTTGTGCTGTCTGCAGCAGCATTTTCATCAGATAGCTCATTTAATATATCATTGTCTTCTATATTGTTATCCAATAGTTCATCATGAGTGTCTTTGAGCTCAACGTCATAGCTCAAATCCGAGGCTAAAGCCTGTTCATCAGGCTCTACTGATACGATTTCTAGGTTTTCCTGTTCATCAAATTCTTCTGTTTCATCAAA
>CADCNZ010000024.1 GCA_902802935.1 uncultured bacterium
ATGATAGTTATAAAAAATCAGTCATTCCGATTACTGCTCTGGGTAAAGCTTGGTGCGATGATGCGACAGATGGATTTATGAAAATAATAACAAAAGATGATAAAATCTGCGGAGCACATATTGTTTCAAAGGAGGCTTCAAGTTTGATACATATACTACTTGTTGCTATACAAAACGATATTTCCATAAGTGAACTTCAGAAGATTTGCTTCGCTCATCCTACTTATGCAGAGGGTATTTCTGCACTATTAGGACTCTAAATTCATTTAACTCAATGTATATTGAGTTAAATTCTATTTATTTTAAAAGCTTGCAAAGAAAATATGTTCGTGATAGACTTGACTTGTCAGACTACCGAAGGACGCTTTCAATAGTAAAGCAAAATTAATTCGGCAAGTGACGAGTACTCGGGTGCGGGTGCAATAGCAGTAAAATTTATTAAAATCATAAGTGCTGTTATGGTCGAATAAACACAACTGTTCAAGCCTCACTCAAAAAGAAAAGGATAAAATAATGAACACAGATCCTATAGCAGATATGCTAACAAGAATCAGAAACGCTAATGTCGTTTCTCATCCGACAGTTGAAATGCCGTCTTCTAAGCTAAAAGTTGCGTTAGCTAAACTTTTAAAAGAAGAAGGATACATTACTGATTACTCAGAAAAAGTTGAAGGCAACTTCAAAACTCTTTCTATTGAATTGAAGTATGATGAAGCTAACAAACCTGTTATTACAAACTTAAAAAGAGTTTCTAAACCGGGTTTAAGAAATTACTGCAAAGCTAAAAACCTTCCGCAAGTATTCGGCGGTATGGGTATAGCAGTTGTTTCTACAAGCAAAGGATTATTAACTGACCGCAAAGCAAGAAAAGAAAATCTTGGCGGTGAAATTCTTTGCTACGTATACTAAAAATAGCATCAGAGCAATAAGCCTCTGAAGCACTGAGATTTTATTCAAAACAGGTCATTGACAGAAAGCCTGTAGAAAAGGAGAAATTATGTCACGTATTGGTAAAAAACCTATTGATATTCCATCAGGCGTCGAAATTAAAATTGATGGAAATACATTAACAGCTAAAGGACCTAAAGGCACTGAATCTGTTACATTTAGAGATGAAGTAAAAGTTTCTGTAAATGAAAATCAAATAATCGTTGAACAGAATTCTGATGACAGAAAAGCAAATGCTCTTCACGGTTTATTCAGAACTCTAATTGCAAATGCTGTAACAGGCGTTTCTAAAGGATTTGAAAAGAAACTTGAAATCGTTGGTGTAGGTTACCGTGCAGCTATGGAAGGAACTAAGCTTAACATGGCACTTGGTTATTCTCACCCTGTTATCGTTGAACCGCCGGAAGGTATAAAGTTTGCAGTTGAAGCAAATACTAAAATAACAGTAACAGGAACTAACAAACAAACTGTTGGTGATATAGCTGCTGCTATTCGCGGAAAACGTCCGCCTGAAGTATACAAAGGTAAGGGTGTAAAATATGAAGGCGAATACATCAGACGTAAAGCCGGTAAAGCAGGTAAGAAATAAGGTTCTGGTGCGTTAATGCACTAAAGCATAAAGAAATTAAAGCCCAAATGAATTCTTGAGTGGTATCAAGCAGATTCGGGCAAAAGAAAGGAAAATCTCAACACGTCAAGTTAGTAATAACAAAACAAGTTGGGAAGTAAGGTGAAAAAATGATTAAACAAGAAATTAGAAAACCAAAAGTACAAAAAAGACACCAATCTATAAGAGTAAAACTTTCAGGCACTTCTGAATTTCCCAGATTGGCAGTTTATAGAAGCACTAAGCATATCTATGCTCAACTTATTGATGATGAAAAGCACGTAACAATTGCATCAGCATCATCTGTTGATAAAGATCTAAAAGAAAAATTAGCTCACGGCGGCAATATTGAAGCTGCAAAAGTAGTAGGTGAATCTATTGCTCAAAAAGCTAAAAAAGCAGGCATTGAATGTGTTGTATTTGACAGAGGCGGCTTCCTTTATCACGGAAGAGTTGCTGCCCTTGCTGATGCAGCCAGAGAAGCAGGCTTAATGTTCTAGATTGTTAAAAACAACAAAACAAAAAGCAGTAATTATTTTTATAATTACTGCTTTTTTATTTCACATATTAAAACAAAGCTTTATTTTTTGATATAATACACATATGAAATATGCAATGGTTCTTGTTAATATCAAGGGATTAGGAGTTAAAACATTTAGTTATCTGATTCCTGACGAAATGAAAGATATTATTAAAATAGGTCAAGCTGTGCTTGTGCCGTTCGGGCGCCAAGGACTTATAAATGCTTTTATTGTCGGATTCTCCGAATACATTCCAGGAGATTTTAAAGTAAAAAAAATCAACAAAATTCTTGATGAGACACCATTGTTTTCTATTAAATATCTAAAGCTGCTGGAATGGGTTGCTAACTATTATTGTACAGATTTTGTTACGGTTTTGAATGCAGCACTTCCGATGAAATTGATAGAAAAAAATGCTAAATATGAGCTTGTTGTAAGTTATATAAAAGAAGACAACAAACTTACAAAAAGACAAAAAGAAATTTTAGAATGTCTAAAAAAATATAAAAAATGCTCTTTGATAGAATTTGAAAATATTGCAAAAACAACAAGAGCTACGATGAAAAAACTTGAAGAATCGGGTTATGTAGAAATAAGAGAAGAATATATTTATAGAAATCCGCTTTCTATATTTAAAGACATTGAAACAGAACCTTTGTATGAACTGAAAGGCGAACAAATAGAAGCATACGAAGGCATAAAAGCAAAACTCAAATCGCAGAACCCTATACTATTGCACGGTGTTACCGCATCAGGAAAAACAGAAGTATATTTTAAACTGATAAAAGATGTTATTGATACGGGGAAAAATGTTCTATTTTTAGCACCAGAAATTGCATTAGCTTCACAACTTACAAAACGTCTTGCTCGTAAATTCGGAATTAAGGATGTTGCAATTTGGCATAGTTCTATTTCAGAAGGAGAAAAATATGACGTTTGGCAAAGATTATACAAAAACGAAATAAAAATACTTGCCGGTGCTCGTTCTGCGGTGTTTGCACCATTACAAAATATTGGTTTAATAATTATTGATGAAGAACACGAAGGAGCATACAAACAAACAACACCTGCTCCAAGATATGATGCAAGAGTTGTTGCAAAAAGATTAGCACAATTTCACCAAGCACCTTTAATATTAGGCTCAGCGACCCCTGACGTTTCTACGTATTACTACGCAACCAACAATAATAATCTTTTTGAAATGAAAAAGAGGTATAATGACTCGCCTCTTGCAAAACCTCAAGTTATAAATATGCAAGAATACGGTAAAGCATCATATAAAGGAATTATCTCAAAACCACTACAAACAGAGATTACAGAAACACTCGAGAGAGGTCAGCAAGTTATATTACTTATGAATAGACGCGGTTATTCTACGTACACTCAATGCAAGGCTTGCGGAACGGTTATAGAATGTCCGGACTGTTCAATTCCTATGATATGGCATTCAAGCATTAAACAACTAAAATGTCATTACTGCAACAAAGAAATGTCTTTTCCGGATTATTGTCCTTCCTGCGGGAATGCTTCGCTTGCAACATCGGGAGTCGGAACTCAAAAAATTGAAGTTTTAATAAAAGAACTCTATCCTGAAGCCAAAGTTGAACGAATTGATAGTGACATTTTAACAAGGAAAAATGCACATATAGAACTCCTAAATCGATTTCAAAAAGGAGAAATCGATATTTTAGTCGGTACCCAAATGATTGCTAAAGGTCTTGATAATCCAAACGTTACCTTAGTTGGTGTGTTGAGTGCGGACTCAGGATTCAGCGTACCGGATTATAGAGCTTCAGAAAGAGGTTTTCAACTTTTAACTCAAGTTGCAGGAAGAGCAGGACGTGGTGAATATAAAGGTAAAGTCCTTTTCCAAACATATAATCCGGATTATTATGCATTTCAAACCGCGAAATCACAAAATTATGAAAAATTTTTTGAAACAGAAATCAAATCACGCCAAGAATTTGATTATCCGCCTTTTAGCCAAATTGTCCGATTGATTATTTCATCAGAAAATAATTTCAGAGCAGAAAAATCCGCAATGGAAATCGCAATGAGACTGACTACAATGACAGAAAAGTTTGGGTTCAGCGAATATTTAGAAACACTTGGACCAACACCTTGTATAATAGAAAAACTAAACGGTTACTATAGATTCCAAATATTAATAAAGAATAAATTATCCCAAAAAGGACATGACTTCATCTCCAAATTCCTTGGTAAAATCATTATGCCCAAGGATATTCGATTGGCAGTTGATGTTGATCCTTTAGATATTTTATAATCTTATTTTGCAGGAAATACATAAAATCTGCCGTCAGGAGAAGCTTGAATACCTTCATTTATATTAGAAGTATTATCCTTAACCCCTTTTGTTGCTTTGTTTTTCTTTCCCCAGAATCCCATTTTTTTCTTAGTAATTTCTTCTTTTACTTCCACTCGCGGCTCTGTTGCATATATATTTTGAGATTCCGGCTGGCAAGTTTGTTCAGGGAAAGGATTGTTACTTTGATAAAAATTGTTCGCCTGTACAAAACTCATTGAAAATAATAATAATAAAATTGTTCCTAGTATTCTCATAAATTCTCCTTTTTAAGTATTATAACTTATATTTAAAATTTTGCAAATCTAAACAATGATACCTTCTTCAATAAGTTGTTTCCGTATTTCTGCCTTTGTCTGGAACTCTTTATCATCTTTCTTTGCAAATCTTTTTGCCAGCATAATCGCAGGAGTTACAATTCCAAGAGCAAAAATGCATGTTCCTATATTCATTAATACAGAATTTCTTTTTAATTTCTTGACACCCTTGAAAAACTCCTCTGATGATTCATTCTTCATTGAATCCAGATACTGAGAATACAGAGTCTCTATCTTTTTATACGTACTTTTAATATCTTCAAGGTTGATATATTTTCTTGTATCTATTTTATCTGTGTATTCCGGCTTCTTAAAAATTTCGTACCATTTTTGAGGTTTTTTATACATAGATATAATATCAGATTGTTGTGCAACTTTTATAACTTCATTTTCCATGTTTTTGTGTAAAAATTCATATATTTTTGCATCATCCTTGTCAATAACTGTTTTAAATTCATCAAGACTTTTCTTAATAGAACCATTTTCAAACGTTTTTTGAAGTTCTCCTCCTTCAATAACTCTGGCATCCAGTCCAATTGATTTATTATACTTGTTTTGTGCTCTTTTTTCCAACCATTCTTGAATTTTTTCCCCTGCGTAATACATAAAACAGAGTGTTGAAGCCTCTTTAATAGAATAACCGATAAATTCTTGAGGGCTTCTTGAATCTGCAAGTCTTTCTCCTGTTATTGCACCATCTAATATCCACATATTTTTAACAGGAGAAAATGCAAATGTTTTTACAACATCACCAATACCTTTGAATGAAACATTTGAATTAGTCTCACTTTGTTCTTTTGTTTTATTCTTTTCATATTCGTCAATAAGATTTTGTCTGATTTTATTTTCAGTATAAGCTTGCTTTGCTCTTGTTAAACCAATATACGTAGCAATAGTCGCTCCCGTTGAAATAAAAAATTTCCATAATGCGACATTCTTAAATGCACCTTGTTTTGTCCCGATTTTTTCTATCCCTTTTCTTATACTATCAGTTGGTGCATATTCCTTAATTTTTTCAAAAACATCCTTATCTTTTAAATTTCTGACATCAAATTTAGAATCAAAGCCATATGCTTTAAACACGGTTTTGTCAAATAGCCACTTGAACGCAGGAATTCCGAGAAGCCAAATTATCTGTGTACCGACTTCATCAATCAGCCTGTCTTGTCCTTCTTCAGAACCAGTTATAAATGAACCTGCCGTCATACCTGTAGTTGCAGAAATATCTTTTACTGCAAGCGGGATAAGTGAATTGGGGTTTCCTAAAGTTGAAAATATTGCTGCAACATTAACCATACTACAGCCCCCATTTTAAATTCATTAGTTTTTTACTATATTTGTTCATACATCAACCTTCTTTCTTCATAAAACCTCTAAAGATTTTATTTTTACTGATTGTTAAGAAACTTTTACAATTTTTAACAGCAAAATCTCACTTTAATATGAGAATCTTCAATAATAAAAACCCCCGCTTTATAAGCGGGAGTTTTTTATTCTAATCCTTTATTCTTGTTATCCAACGAGCTCTGTATCGTCTGATTCTGATGCTTTCACCATAATTGCATGCTCGACAGGATTTTCTTTTTTGAGAGGATTCTCATTAACTGCCGCTTCTTCAAAACCAAACTCGTCTCGGGCTTTTTTCATTTGTGTTTCGTCAACAAGCTTTTTCGCAAGCTCTGCGATTTCATAAACGAGTTTATATCTATTTTCTGACTTCTCGTTTAATTCCCACGCTATTTTAATAATTTGATCCATTTTTACCTCTATTTTATATTTCTTAACGATTTTATAACGCTAAAAAAAATTTGTCAAAATTTCTTAAAACCCACACATTAAGAAAATAAAGAAATCTTTAATTTTCATATCAGGTTTACAAAAGTTAACAATATTTACTCAAAAAAGCAATTTTTAAAAAGTTAAATACTTAGTATATACATACGAGATATTTTATAAGGAGTATTTATTATGGCAACCGTTAATGAACCAGTAAGACCGGCTTATGATTCTACTTTTGTTTATACAGTAAAAGCAGGAGATAATTTTAATGGAATCGCATATCGCAATCATTCAACACCAAAGCAATTAGAAAAAGATAATCCGACAGTTTATCCGGGTTTTATAAAAGAAGGACAGAAACTCAACGTTAGTACATATAAAACATCTACTTGGACTGCATATGAAAACGCACAAAAAGAATATGATAAATATTTATCAGATAAATTTGAAAGAGAAAGACAAGAAATGGCATCAAAAAAAGAAACACCGGTTCAACAAAAGAAACACACTTGTCCTAACTTTTTGGATGACCCTATTGGTTGGCTTGGACATCGATGGTTGTGTCACTAATTTATAATATACTAATAAAACAGGGTACAATAACTACTGTACCCTGTTTTTGTATTTAATATATCACTCGTTTAAAAGAGTTGTCATCATAATTGGTTCATCTTCTGTAGCAAGGACAGTGTGCTCAAAATGTGCTGATGGTTTACGGTCTTTTGTTATTACGCCCCAGTTATCAGGTTCAACAAAAACATCATCACATCCCAAGTTTAACATCGGTTCAATAGCAATTACGTATCCTGACTTAATAAGCGTTTCGTCTCCTACTCGGTAATTAAACAAGAACGGATCTTCGTGCATGACATGTCCAACACCATGACCGCCGTAGTTTCTTACAATCCCCAAGTTATATGATTTTGCTACATCCTCGACTGCACCTGATATATCATC
>CADCNZ010000025.1 GCA_902802935.1 uncultured bacterium
AGCCGCGTGCTTTCTCTTCTTCTTTTGCTTCGTTTGGGGTAAATATATTAGATTTGTAGTTCTTAATACAAATTTGTAAGTGAAGATAAAAATTCTCTTTGCCTCGCAAATAAAGAGAAGAAGAAAATGAAGTTAACAAAAACAAGTTCTTCAATTTAACTCAATATACATTGAGTTAAGTTGGTTAACTTATGAATGATTTTTGAAAGCAAACTTTTTAAATAAAATATATGTAAATATAGCACAAACTGCTGTTGCAATAAGTTGTGCTATGTATACATTAACTTGTCCTAATTTTACCAATATTTCTAAAACAATTGCATTTATTAGATAACTAAAAAACCAAGTTGTACAACATTTTAAATATTCTCTAAACCAAAAACCGGAACTGCGAAATACCAAAAATTTTTGTGTTGTAAAAGAAATAACAGAAGAAAAAATCCAAGCCAGCACAAGAGAAATTTGATAAAATACAGTCCCTAAAACAATACATGCTGCCGAGTAAATTAAATATGATACGCTAAAGTTGAATCCGCCTACAAGCAGAAACCTAACCTTATCATCTATTTTATACCATCTATCTTTCATTCTTAATATGTGTACTCAGGAACTATAAATTCCTCGTTATTTGCATCTTTTTCAACAAATTGCAGATAATAATTCAAGGCCGTCTCTTTTGAACTTTGATAAAAATCCTCTGATATAAGTTTTTTATGTAAGTCAGTTCTTTCACCTGAATAATTACCTAGTTTTCGTGCATACTCTGAAATATTCTCCAAATTTTCTCCTCCTGAATATGCTTTTGTCTTTGCATCTGTTCCGGAAGGACGTATTTCTACATACTTGTCAGAAAATTTGAGATAAGTTCCATCACCTACAAACCCTACGGATTCTAGATTCTCAAAATTCAATTCAGGAAAAGCGTTATTTAATACATTTTTCACATCATTGACTGTAGCTTTTCCTTCTCTAATTGCGATTGCAAGAGACAAATAAAACAAATCGTTTTTCGTTCTCTGCTTCTCACCTTCTACTTTTGCCTGCTTTAATTTTTCAATATCAGGCTCCGATTCATTATAATATGCAATGTCTTCTCGTACATCAAATTTCGCTATAATATCATTTTCATCAAAAATTTCAGATAAATACTCTGAAAGTGTTTTGTTTTCTTCTTCTAACTTTGCACCAAGACAAGAAGCCACAATAATTGCTTCCGTTGCACTCTTTTCTCTCATGGCTATAGCTTTTCTGCCAGTCAATGATTCAATCATATTTTCTGGACCCATAATCATTCCGCCGGATTCTTCACCGCCAAAAATTAATCTTGGCTGAACACCCAAATTAATCGAATTTCCGAAAACATCATCTACAATAACTTCTTTTTCAAGATTATTTTTAATTTGAAGTTCAACTTTTTTCATAATATTCGCAATTTCTTTAAATCCGACAGGTACATTCACAACTTTGATATCATTTACCCTCGCCCATTCGTCCCAAGATAGAGCAGATGCTGTTGTTTTTATCATAAATCTTGGATGATTTTTAAATTTACCATTTGATTTTAATTGCTTAACTCTATAATTCATAAGCATTAAAAATGCTTGATTTGCACTATATACAGTTAATATTCTGCCTTCACAGAGAGGAATATAAGAAATTCCGTACTCATCAAGAGCCGGTTCATTTCCTACTGCTTCAATTTGACATACTGTAAGTCTGTCGTGATCAGGATCAGTAATCAAAACAATTGTCCCTAATGGTGAATCTTTAAGCACATCTTCATAGTGCAAAGACTCTATTATCGGGAAAAAGCTTTCCCCGTTCGGTTTTTTTGCAATAACTGTCGCGTCAACAGAATAATCATAAAAAGTTTTATTCCCTTTTGGGTCAACATCATATTTACCTATAGAATGAAAGAACGGATCTTCATCGGTGTTATTCCAAACATATTTGTCTTGAATTCCGAGTTTTTCTAAAACTCTGCTAAGCGTTCTGTAAGCACAACCTCCAACACATTCAATGAAAATCTTAGATTCCATTTTGTTGATCCCTTCAAGATGCTCCGCAACACCTGATTTCAAATATTCCACATATAGATCAATGCCGTCATTAAATTTTGTCATTATACTTTCATCAATCAATGAATCATATTTTGGTGCAATCTTAATTTCATAAGAGCCGTCACGTTCAACCTGCGCAAATATTTCTTGAATTTTATTCACAAATTCCAGTGATTCTTCGGGTAAATACTGACTTCCTTGTGAATTCAAGTCTTTTGTAGCTGTTTTTACAGAAATTCCATGACTTGATGTTATATATTCTCCTCCAACCAAATCAAGTTTATATGCAAGAAAAGACGCTAACCATATCGGAATTGTTTTTCTTCCTTGCGGTACTAGTGTTTTAATTCCTTGTGCCGCTTGAATCCTTGCTATTGCGTCAAGATATAATTCGGAATTATATCGAACTTCTGAACCTGCAATCTTTCTAATTTCTTTTCCTGAATATTTTTCGCGTGCAACAAGAGCTTTTGCCAGTGTTGCAAGAACAATGCCAACCAGATTAATAGGAAATCTTGTATCTTCCGGATACAAAATATTTTGAGGGCCTCTTATGCCTGCTGTAGAAACCTTAGCTTCTTTTGCATAGTTTCTAAACCATTCCAGCAAGTTCAATCCTTCCGGATTATTATCTGTATGCGGATATAAATGCTCTCTTTTAAGCGTGAAAGTAAAGCCCTCTTGGTTATCAAAATTCATAAGACTTGCATTTCTAATATAGTCAGGTGTTTTTTCATAGACACTTTCAAATAATTGTTTTTCCAATTCGCAACTTGCATCTCTTCTCATATAAACCTCCATTTAAAATTATTATAACACGAAGTATATATCCTTGAAAACAAATCTCATCTTTTCAAAGGGTTGAAATGCATGTTATCATGGGTTATAATATGATATATAATATATATATTAGTTTATAAATAAAAAGGATTTTTACTATGTCAATTTCATTTAGCGGCCTTGGAACAGGCTTGGATACCTCATCATGGGTTGAGGCAATGGTTTCAATAAAGCAAAAAAAAGTTTCTACTTTAAGAACTCAATTAACGTCAAAGCAAACTGTTAAAACGACTTTGAATGATACAAGAAGTGCAACTTCTTCGTTGAGAACTGCAATTGAAAAATTGACAGATGCTAAATTTGGCGGCATTTTTGACTTATTCTCACAGAATAGTGCAACATCATCAAATGAAGATGTGTTTACCGCAACTGCTAGTTCAAACGCAAGACGCCAAGATTATAATATATCAGTACAACAGCTTGCTACATTCACAAAAGCTACTTCAAAAGAATCTGCAAGTGCTGTGGCTGATGACAACACTAGACTTGCTAATTTAGGCATTAGCAAAGGTTCTTTAACTGCATATGTTAACGGATATAAAAACACTGTTAATATTAGCGAAGACGATACCTTGGGAGATTTAAAAGCCCGTCTTGCTGCTTTCGGCTTAAATACAGAAGTAGATGAGAACGGCGCACTTCATTTTACTGCTCAAAATGAAGGTGATTCAATACATTTGGGCGCAACAACAGACACTTCCAACTTTGCGTCTCTTATTGGTTTAACCAGACAAGAAGACGGAAGCTATGCTTCTACTAGTTCCGTTTATAAGGCTAACGTTGCAACAAAGTTGACAGCAGAAGATTCCGGATTTAATCAAGTAATAAATGCCGGAACATTTACAATTGGCGGAGCTACATTTACAATTGACGGTGATACAACATTATCTTCATTAATTTCACAGATTAATACAAATGAAGATGCTCAAGCATATGCATATTGGGATGATGCAACAGGAAAACTTTCTATAACATCAACAAAAGAAGGTGCATCATACATTAATATAGAAGCTGGAACAAGTAACTTTACAGACGTAATGGGTTTAACAACTTCTGCTTGGGATGAAAACGGTAATGTCTTGGCATCAAGAATGTATACTGATGCACAAGAACTGGGTCAAAATGCAATGTTTACAATTAATGGTACAAGCATGATTGCAACATCAAATACAATTACTTCAGACATCTCAAGAATCGAAGGTGTTACACTAACATTAAAGCGTGCAAATACAGAAGAAGATGGAGAAACTACTTTAAAAGTTGCACAAAATTCTACAGAATTAATTGATGCCGTTAAGGGCTTTGTTGAGTCTTATAACAACTTTGTTTCCAAAATAGACAGCGTTACTGCTCAAGGTGCAGACCTTCACGGAGAAACGTCTTTAACAAGTTTAAAAAATACCATAAGAAATTATGCTAACGGCTCAAATGATATTAACGGAGGCGTATACAAACTTCTATCCGATATTGGTATTTCAACCGGTGATGCTGATGGAAATAACCTTTCTACAGATACAAATAAATTAAAATTTAATGAAGAAAAATTCTTACAAGCTTTACAGGAGAATCCTGATTCTGTAAAATCAATACTTGCAGGAGATACAGGCATTCTAAACATGATGGAAAGCACTGTAGAACACAGTTTAAAAGCAAATGTCGGATTTTTTGATGTTAAAACATCTACACTCGATAACGATATCAAGAAAACAAATGAAAAAATAACAAGGCAGAATACAAGTATATCTGCTTATAAAACTCAACTTGAGAAAAAATTTCAAGCTATGGAACAAATGATTCTTTCAATGCAGAAAAACTACAGTTCATTCTTAACTCAATAATTGAACTTATTATATATTTTAAAAAAGCTGAAACAATATTGTTTCAGCTTTTTTTATCCATCTTCTTCCAAGCTCAATACTGCCATAAATGCTTCTTGCGGAACTTCCACGCGTCCTATAGCTTTCATACGTTTTTTACCGCGTTTTTGTTTTTCTAACAACTTTCTTTTTCGCGTTATGTCTCCGCCATAACACTTATCCAGCACACTTTTTCTAAGGGCTTTTATGTTTGTTCTTGCAATAACTCTGCCTCCGATTGCTGCTTGAATAGGAACTTCAAACATTTGACGCGGAATAATAGTTTTTAATTTTTCAGTCAATTTTTGACCTATATAATAAGCATTGTCTTCATGACAAATTACCGAAAGCGCATCCACAACTTCTCCTGCCAACATCACGTCTAATTTAACAAGTTTTGAGCGTTTATAATCACAGAACTCATAATCCAAACTTGCATAACCTTTTGAACGCGATTTTAATTGGTCATAGAAGTCTGTAATAACTTCACTTAGAGGAATTTCATATATTAAATCCACACGAACTTTATCCAAATAATTCATGTTGACGAAAATGCCTCGTTTAGATTGTGATAAATCCATTAACGTTCCTACAAATTCATTTGGTGTAATAATAGATACTTTAACGTAAGGTTCCTCGATAAAATCTCTATATTGTGCTGCAGGCAAGTTTGCAGGGTTGTCAATCTCTATGACTTCGCCATTAGTTTTATGTACTTTATAAATAACTGACGGTGCAGTAGTAACAATGGATAAATCGTATTCTCGTTCTAATCTTTCCTGAGCAATTTCCATATGGAGCATTCCCAAGAATCCGCAGCGAAACCCAAAGCCAAGTGCAGAAGATGTTTCCGGCTCAAATGTTATTGAACTATCTGATAGTTTAAGTTTTTCCAAAGCTTCTTTGAGCTCATGATAATCTTCATTATCTACAGGGTACATTCCTGAAAAAACCATAGGTAAGGCTTCTTTATACCCAGGCAGAGGCTCGGAAGCCGGATTTTCAACATGAGTGACAGTATCACCCACAAAACGTGTAATTTCTTTAATAGAACCTGCGAAATATCCTACATCACCGCAGATAAGCTCATCAACTTGAACTCTGTTTGGAGTAAGATAACCTATTTCAACTATTTCATATTCTTTTCCCGATGCCATAAATTTGACTTTGTCTCCCAGTCTCATTTTGCCATCCATAATTTTGAAGAAACAAAGAGTTCCAAGGTAAGGATCATACGCACTGTCAAATACCAATGCCCTTAATGGTTTTTCTGTAGTATCAGCAGGAGGCGGAACAAAGTCTACTATTGCCTCCAATACTTTATCAATACCTTCTCCTGTCTTTGCTGAAACAGGGATTGCCATAGAACAATCTATTCCCAAAATTTCTTCGATTTCTTGTTTAACTCTATCTACATCTGCAGAAGGAAGATCAATTTTATTTATAACAGGGATAATTTCCAAATTTTGTTCTATAGCCATATAAACATTTGCTAATGTTTGCGCTTCAACACCTTGAGTAGCATCAACTATAAGTAATGCACCTTCACAAGCAGCGAGGGAACGAGATACTTCGTATGAAAAGTCAACGTGCCCTGGTGTATCAATTAAATTAAAGATATAATCTTCACCGGCATTTGAAGTATATTTCATTCTGGCTGCATTTAATTTTATCGTAATTCCGCGTTCACGCTCAATATCCATTGTATCTAAAAGCTGTGCTTGCATATCTCTTTCGGCAATAGTTCCCGTTGCTTCCAAGAGCCTGTCTGCAAGAGTAGACTTTCCATGGTCTATATGCGCAATTATACAAAAGTTTCTGACATTTTTTCTATAGTTCATAAGAAAATTATATATAAAAAAGCGTTTCGGGTAAATAGAAAATAAAATTTCAAAAAATGAAGATGCAAAATTTTCAGAATCTGATACAATAGTTTTATGAAGAGCGTAATTATATGTGGATTAGGAGCTGTCGGAACAACTTTTGGCTGCAAACTTAAAGGAGCAAACGATGTAAATGGAATAAAAAACATCGACCTTAGGATTCTTGCGGACGAGACCAGAGTATGTAAATTAAAGCTAAATAAACCCATGTTTAATGGTATAGAACAAGATTTTGAATATATATTGCCTTCTCATTCGTTTAAAACTGATTTGATAATAATTTGTACAAAAGCACAAGGCTTAAACTCAGCATTATCTATGATAAAAAATTTTATATCGTCCGAAACTCGTATAATATCACTAATCAACGGAATTTCATCTGAAGAAATTATATCAAAAACATATCCCGAAGCAAAAGTTTTAAAATCATTTTTTGTCGGTCATAGCGCCGTAAGAATAGGAAATAGAACCACGCAAGACGGAGTTGGTGAAATTGTAACCGAAAAAGATGAAGTTGTAGAAGAAATTTTCAAATTAGCAGGGATAAATTACTCAACTCCTCAAAATATTGACTATGCAATGTGGCTAAAATTCACACTAAATATATTTTCAAACCAAACTTCCGCTATATTAAACTTGAATTTTGGTGAGATGAAGCATAATAAAAATTTCATAAATTTTGCAAAAAAAGTAATTGCTGAAGTAAAGAATATAGCCGAAAAAAAAGGTGTTACGGGACTTGAAAATCTTGAACAAGATGCTTTCAAATTTTTAGGCAGAATGTGTGATGAAGGACAAACTTCCATGCTTCAAGATATATTGGCAAAACGACCTACAGAAGTTGATATTTTTGCAGGAGAAATTATCAGACTCGGCAAAGAATACAAAGTTTCAACACCTTATAATCAGGTGCTTTATGATTTAATAAAAATAGAGGAGGAAAAAAATGAACATAGCATTCATACCTGTTAGAGGCGGAAGTAAGTCTATTCCTCTAAAAAATATTAAACTTATCAATGGCAAACCTCTTGTTTTTTGGACTGCCAAAGCCGCTAACGATTCTGAATGTATTGATAAAGTTATTATTGCAACTGATAGCAATGAAATTAAACAAACTGTTTTAAACTTTGGATTTTCAAAGCTCAATGTTTATGACAGAAAAACGGAAAACGCTTCAGATACAGCATCAACAGAAAGCGTTATGCTTGAATATATTGAACAATCAAATTTAAAAGACAAAGACAATTTTTTCTTGATACAAGCAACTTCACCAATGATTGAAGCTCAACATATAAATGAAATGTACAAAACATTTATTCAATCAGATTGTGATTCAATGTTTACAGGGGTAAGAGAAAAACAATTTCATTGGATAGAAACGGAAGAAGGTATAAAACCCATAAACTATGATTACAGAAAGCGTCCGCGCAGACAGGATTTTGCCGGAATTATAGCAGAAAACGGTGCCTGTTATATAAATACTGTCGGTAATATTTTGCGTGACAAATGTAGATTATCCGGCAAAATAGGAGTTTACGAACTTCCTTCTTATACATCTTATGAGATTGATGAAATGTCAGACTGGGTTATTGTAGAAGAGCTTATGAAACATTTTTCAGTTTAAAAGCTCTTTGTGGTAGAATTTTTGTATGAATATTATTGACGAATTTGATACAATAACAGCTATTTCAACACCAATTGGTACCGGTGGAGTTGGAGTTATACGTATATCAGGCGATAGAGCATTTGATATTATAGAAAAAATATTTACAAATCCAAGTTTTGAGCCAAGAAAATTTAATCATGGTTGGATAATTGATAACGGCAAACAAATTGACGAAGTTATTGTACTTCCCTTTTTTGCACCAAACAGTTATACCGGAGAAAATGTTGTTGAAATTCAGTGCCACGGAGGCGTTAATGTTGTCAAAAATATTCTTGAAATTGTCCTAAAAAACGGTGCCAGACTTGCCGAAAGAGGGGAATTTACAAAACGTGCCTTTTTGAATAAAAGACTTGACCTGTCTCAAGCAGAAGCTGTTGCTGATATAATACATTCTAAAACATCCGATTTTGCCAAAGTTTCTGCTAAAAATTTGTCAGGAGTCTTAAAAGACAAGATTAATAGTATAAAAAATGATATTTTTGAAGTTTTATCCCGCATAACAGCAGGAATAGACTTTCCCGAAGACGTTAAAGAACCTGAATATGATTGGCTAAAAGAATGTTTTGAAAAGATTATAAAGGATATCGACTCTGTCCTTGCAGGAGCTAAAACATCAAATATTTTTCGCCAAGGAGCAACAGTTGCAATTGTAGGAAAACCCAACGTCGGGAAATCATCTCTATTCAATGCTCTTCTAAATCTTGATAGAGCTATCGTAACGGAAATTGCCGGTACAACACGCGATGTCCTCAAAGAAACTCTTGATTTAGGAATTCCTGTTACTCTTACTGACACTGCAGGGATTCGTGAAAGTGGAGATAATAAAGTTGAAGACATTGGTATTGAGTACTCAAAACAATCCTTAAATGAAGCTGACTTGGTCCTTTTTGTGTATGATGCCTCAAAAGGAATAAATAATGATGACAAAAACATATTGGAACTTTTGAAAGACAAAAAACACATAATTATAGCCAATAAAGCTGACTTGATTAAAGAACGCACACAAGATGCCTTATACATTTCCACACTTACCGGAGAGGGTGTTAGCGAGCTTAAAAATATTCTTACTCAAAAGGTATGTGATATTGAACCCGAAAACCTTGAATTTGTTACAAATACACGCCAGCAAGAATGTCTTACAAAATCAAAAAATTCACTTGAACAAGCACTTCTGGCTTCTCAGTTAAACGAACTTCAAGATTTAATATCTATTGACGTAAAATCTGCTCTTCTTGCACTCGATGAACTTACGGGAGAGCTTATTACCGATGATATTTTGGATAATATTTTTGACCATTTTTGTATCGGCAAATAATTTGATAATTGACCGGACAACAGTGAATGTGGTAACTATATATTCAAATCTTTAACCAATTTTTCGTGAGTGATTTTTAAATCTTTTATTCTGTTTTCAAGTATATATAAAAAATTATAAGCATCTTTTCTTGTTAAGCTTTCTGTCCCAAGCAGCGATGATATTAATGCATTATTTATTGATTCAATAGTGTCAATCTTAGTCCCAAGTCTATTAATTTGTGTTTCTGTTTTATATTTCATAAATACCTTCTAATACAAAATAACTACTATTCAATTATATATGAATACACAAATATGTCAATATTATATAGAATATAATCTATGGAAAAAAGGGAATTGTGTAAAATTATAGGTAAAAATATACAAAAAGAAAGACAGAAAAAAGGTCTAACCCAAGAAACTTTTGCCGAATTAATGAATGTCAGTTGGAGTTATGTTTCTAAAATAGAGTCCGGTGTGATAAATCTCTCTTTGGGAAAAATATTACAAATTTCAAAATATTTAAATAGCGATATTGAAAAAATATTAAAATTAAAGTAATTCGTTTTATGCATAATTTTCCTTATTTTATGTTACAATATTCCAAGTATTAGTTACGGGGATCCACCCGGGGGTAAATGTAACAGGCGGTAGGTGTGACTACAAGCCAAAAGTATAAAGATTTGCCCATACAAGAAAGGATAGAAAATGGAAAAAAACAATGAAACTTTGAGAACTCTTAGACACTCATGTTCTCACATTATGGCACAAGCTGTTCAGAAGCTGTTTCCGCAAGCAAAGTTAGCTATCGGACCGGCAACAGACGAAGGTTTTTACTATGATTTTGACTTAACTGACGGTTATGCGTTTACTACCGAAGATTTGGTAAAAATCGAAGAAGAAATGAAAAATATTATCAAAGAAAACTTAACCTTTGAAAAATATTATGTTGAGGATGTCGATGCTAAAATTGCAGAATTCAAATCACAAGGCGAAATTTACAAAGCAGAACTTTTGGAAGAACACAAAAACGACAATCCTACATTATATTTAACAAAGGATAAAGACGGAAATGTTCTGTTTAACGACCTTTGTGCAGGACCACATATTCCGAACACTTCATATATAAAAGGTAATGCAATTAAGTTATTAAAGGTTGCAGGTGCATACTGGAGAGGTAATGAAAAGAACAAAATGCTTCAGCGTATTTATGCAACTGCATATTGGAATAAAGAAGATTTACAAGCTTATTTAACATTTTTGGAAGAAGCTGAAAAACGTGACCACAGAAAATTAGGTAAACAATTAGATTTGTTCTCAACTCGTGAAGAAATGGGCGGAGGTCTTGTGCTTTGGCATCCAAATTTAGCTTGCGTTCGTGAACAAATTGAAAATTACTGGAGAGAAGAACACAGAAAAAGAGGTTATGTAATCGTTAACACCCCTCAAATTGCTAAATCTACTCTTTGGGAAATTTCAGGACATATGGATCACTACAAAGAAAACATGTTTTTTGTACAAAAAGATGAAGATAGTGATGATCAATATGTTGTTAAACCGATGAACTGTCCGTTCCACATTTTGATTTATCAAGCAAACAGATATTCTTATCGTTCATTACCTTTAAGAATGGCTGAATTAGGAACAGTTTACAGAAAAGAAAAATCAGGTGCTCTGTCAGGTTTGACTCGTGTTCAAGGGTTTACCCAAGATGATGCTCACATTTTCTGTACACCTGAACAGTTGGTTGACGAAATTAATGCAATTATAGACTTTGTAGCTGATACAATGGCAATCTTTAAGATGGATTTTGAAGTTGAACTTTCAACTCGTCCTGAAAGCTATGTCGGTGAACTTGAAAACTGGAATAAGGCAGAAGCCGGTCTAAAAGAAGCAATGGAACGCAGAGGTATGAAATATGATATCAATGAAGGTGACGGCGCATTTTATGGTCCAAAAATTGACTTCAAGGTTAAAGATGCTATCGGCAGAACATGGCAATGTGCTACAATTCAGCTTGACTTTAATCTTCCTGCAAGATTTGATATCAAGTATCAGGATAAAGACGGTCAATTAAAAACACCTTTAATGCTTCACAGAGTAATCTTTGGCTCTATGGAAAGATTCCATGGTATTTTGATTGAACACTATGCAGGTGCATTTCCGGCTTGGCTTGCTCCTACACAAGTTAATATTGTACCGATTTCTAATGAAAAACATGTTGATTTTGCTGAACAAGTTTATAAGAAAATGCGTGCAGCCGGTCTAAGAGTGAATCTCGATGACCGTTCTGAATCAATGAACTATAAGATTCGTGAATCTTTACAAGACAAAAAAATACCATATGTCTGCGTAATCGGTGATAAAGAAATTGAAGCAAACGCAGTTGCGGTTCGTGCTCGCGGTATCGGTCAAGTCGGCACAATGGGAGTAGATGAATTCATTGCTAAATTGCAAGAAGAAATCTCTTCAAGAGCAAATGATTCTTTTGCAAAAAACAAATAGCGAAATATAAATATTTGCTAATAAAAAACACCCTTTAAAAAGGGTGTTTTTTATTAGCAAAAAATTTTTTTATGAAACTTATGCTATATAGAATAGAGGTAAATATGTCAAAAATACAACTTAATCCAAAATCAATTTATCTTTCGGCAAAATGCTATATTGGCGAATCTACGACTAAAGTAGGAGAAATTCAATCCGGTTTAGACTTAAGAAATTATAATTTAATCGGCAAAACCGTTGTTAAGACGCGCCCAATATTTACTGATAATTTAAGTGCTTGTACAGCAGGACTAGTCGTTGGAAACAAATTAAATATGTTTCATGAAAATTCAAGTATTTACAACAGTTTAAATGATTACAGACCAAAAATTTTTAAAGAAATGACTAATAAAATGCTGTCATTAGCAGAAAAAACTACAGAAAAAGTTCAAGCCTTTTTATTCGGAGGCTGGGGTTATGGTAGTAACCTAAATAAAGATGAAGTAGAAAAAAGTCATAATTTATTTAATAACATTGCATTTTTTATAGAAGATATTCTACCGAAAACAGAAGGTCTGGAAGTTCCTTTGACTACAATATGGGGTAAATTGGATTCAAAGAACTGTGATGCTGTATATGCTTCTAAATCAAAAATTGTTCTTATAAACGATGTTTTTAAAGAATTATTTAAAAATGGTGACTGCAAACTTAACAGAGAAAAACTCATAGATTTTCTAAAACAACACTATGAAGAAGTACAAATTCCGGAACATGTCAATATAATTGCTGAAGAAAACTACATTTCATGCAAAAATATATCAAACAAACAAAAGCTTAACACGACTGTTTAGGATAGTTTTCGTTATAGAATTCCTCAAATCTATCCTCTAAAATAGCCTGACGTGCTTTTTGAGAAAAATCAATCAGGAATTTGATATTATGTATAGACATTAAAGCTTGTCCTGTACCTTCCCCGCATTTGTATAAATGCCTTATATATGCTCTTGAATGATTTTTGCAAGCATAGCAATCACATTTTTCGTCCAAAGGTCTCGGGTCTTCTTGAAATTTAGCATTTTTAATTTGTTCTTTTCCTTCAGAGGTAAAGAATGAACCGTGGCGAGCATTTCTTGTCGGGAGAACACAGTCAAACATGTCTATACCACGTTTAATTCCGTCCAGTAAATCCTCAGGAGTGCCAACACCCATTAAATATCTTGGTTTGTTGTGTGGTAATAACGGAGCTGTCAACTCGACAAAATGATTCATAGTTTCCTTATCTTCTCCAACACTTAACCCGCCTATTGCAAATCCTACCGCATCATATTGAGAAACAAACGCTGCACTTTCTTCACGTAAATCATCGAAAAACGCTCCTTGACAAATTGGAAATAATGCCTGATTTGTATTAGTCTTTGCATTTACACATCTTTCCAACCATCTGTGTGTACGTTCCATTGCCTCTTTTGCCGTTTTATAATCACATCCGTACGGAGCACACCAATCAAATGCCATTATTATATCAGCCCCTATTGATTGTTGAATTTCCATAGAAATTTCAGGACTTATAAAGTGTTTTTTACCGTCTTTAGGGTCACGAAACTCCACACCCTCTTCGGAAATTTTTCTTAAATGAGCAAGAGAGAATACTTGAAACCCTCCGGAATCAGTTAAAACAGGTTTATTCCAATTCATCCAGCCGTGAATACCACCAAATTTTTCAATAAGTTTATGTCCTGCTCTCAGATACAGATGATAAGAATTTGCAAGAATTATTTGAGCACCTGTGTCATATAAATTGTTATTTGTAACTAACTTCACCGTAGAATTTGTTCCTACAGGCATGAAAATAGGAGTTAAGATATCGCCATGCGGTGTATGTAAAACTCCGGCACGCGCTCCTGTTTTTGAATCCGTGTGAACTAAAGTATAATTAAAATTATCGTGTACTGATGTCATCTTTTTCCCTCTGCTTATATAATATCAAAAAACAACTTTATGTTATACACTAAGATTTATCATAATTAAAAATTTTTATACTACTTTACTTTTAAGCGTTTTTATTATTGAATAATAGTACTGAGGTCTGATTATTATCAGATTCTCTAGTCTATCAGAAAGCGAAATATAAATATTTGAGCAATCAAAATATTAAACTGGCAAAATTTGCAGGTTTCTGTTACGGAGTAAAAAGAGCCGTAGAAACCGCTAAAAAATTAAAACATGACAACCCTGATAAAAATATTTATATTTTAGGGGAGCTGATTCATAACACTGATGTTATTAATGAATTAGAAACTTTAGGGATTAAAACTATATACGAAGTCCCCAAAATTGCCCCTTCAAACAGCATTTGCATTGTCAGAAGCCACGGCGAAGCACCATCTGTTTTTGAAAGTATTAAAAATGCCGGTTTTGAACTTGTAGACCTTACATGTCCTGACGTTAAAAAAGTCCAGCAAAAGGCTATTGAGCTTGCTAAGAGTGATTATTTTGTAATTATTGTCGGAAAGCCCAACCACCCTGAGGTCATGGCTATAAAAGCAAATGCAGAAATATATACAGATAATATAGCAGTTGCCACTACAATAGAAGAACTTTTGCCATACAGAGACAGAATTGAAAAGCATAAAAAAACAGGTATTGTTGTTCAAACAACACAAATGGTTTCTTCTATGAATTTAATTGCAGATTATCTTAAAACAATTTCAGAAGAAGTTTTGGTTCACAATACTATTTGTAAATCTACGGCAATGAGACAAAAAGAAGCTCTTGAACTAGCCCAAGAAAGCGATTTAATGGTTGTTGTAGGTTCAAAAAAGAGTGCTAACACGACTCACCTCGCAGAAATTTTAAAAAATTGTACAAAAACAATTCATATAGAAAACGACAGTGAACTCAAAGAAGGCATGTTTAAAAATGCTGATAATATAGGTATAACAGCCGGAGCATCCACTCCGCAGTTTGTAATAGATAAAGTCATTAATTATATAAAAAAGGAGGACTAAATTATGACAACTCAAACTCTTGATGAATTTGAACAATTGTTGGAAGAAAGTTTTGCTAAATCCAACACAGTAGCTGATATCGTAGAAGGTACAGTTATTAAGAAAGACCAAGATGGTTATTTAATCAGCGTTAAAGGCGCAAAAATGGAAGCCGTTCTTCCATCACGTGAACTATCAAGTGATTCCGAAGAATTAGAAGTAGGTGATATCAGAGAATTTTATGTCTTAAAAGAAGAAAACAATGATGAACCAATGCAACTATCACTTAAGAGAATTGCATACGCACAAGCTTGGGCACAACTTAATGATGCTAAAATACAAGGCGACACAATTCTTGCAAAAGTTGAAAAAACAGTTAAGGGCGGTGTTCTTGTTGATATCGCTGACCTTAAAGGATTCATACCATCTTCACAACTTAGAACAGGAACGCCTTTTGAAGGTTTAATCGATACAAAAATCGAAGTTAAAGTTCTTGAAGCAGATCCTAAGAAAAACAAACTTATTCTTTCTCAAAGACAAGCTGTTGCTGAACAAAGAGATCAAGTTGTTGATAACGTTTTAGCATCACTTGAAGAAGGACAAGTTGTTTCCGGTAATGTAGTCCGCATAACTGATTTTGGTGCTTTTGTTGACATCAATGGTATTGTCGGACTTCTTCCTATTTCTGAGATTTCTTGGCAAAGAATTAAACATCCTTCTGACGTTATTACTCTTGGAGATACAATTGAAGTTAAAATTATTAAAATTGATAATGAATTAAAAAGAATTTCTCTTTCTCTTAAGAGAATGGGTGAAAATCCTTGGCAGCAAATTGAAGGTCAGTTTGAAGAAGGACAAGTTGTTAAAGGAACTGTTAATAAAGTGACTACATTTGGCGCTTTTATTAATATTTTCCCTGGTGTTGAAGCTCTTCTTCCTGTTTCTGAAATGTCAGAAGAAAATGTTAATCCGTTCAATATGTTCAAAGTTGGTGATTCAGTTGATGTACTAATCAAAAAATTCACTCCAAAAGAACATAGAATTGCATTATCTGTAAAGGATATTCCTTCTGCATAGTGCATTAACAGACATAAAAAAGCAGTCAGTTATAACTGACTGCTTTTTTTATGTCTGTATTCCGTAACTTTTTTATTGAGCATAGGAAGTAATATCCCAAGAGTTATTGCAGAGTATAAAATTCCTGATGCGTGTGCTGCATTTAGTTTCCACATGTTTTTCTTTGCAAAATCTTTTCCTTTTGATGCGATTTCATTATGAGTTTTTAAAGACATATCATTTAGCCAATGCCTGATACCTTTTCCCTTTTTTGCAAAGTTAAATATATTCTTTTTAGTATCCAAAATATTAGCAACTCCTTTTGCCACAAAACCGCCTAAAACAAGCCAATTAAGGAATCCGAGATAGTCTCTTGTCATAGATTCTCTAAGCTCTGTACCGTTATCAGCAGCAAGAAATCTGCCGACTATATTTGATGCATATACTGTTTTTATTGCGTTTCCGCTTGTTATTGGTCCTGCAAACTCCAGTTTTCTGGCAAAGTCTTTTAAGTTTTTTACCCTCATTACACTCAAAACCATACCTATCATTGCAGCACTTGCTCCAAGCTTTTTCAATAATAAGAACTTATCCTTTTTTTGTTCCGTTCTGTTATCGGAAGTAAAGTCTACATCTCCTACAAAACCTTTTTTGCCGGTTCTTTTTTCTGTAATTTTCCTATTTATATATTGATTTGTAAGTCCGAGAAAACATGCCCCTGCAATAGCACCAAAAGCTTTTATTTTATTAACTTTACCAATTTTTTCCAATGCTTTTTGAATATTGATACCCTTATTATTAAAAATATCTCTTCCCATATCCACTGTATCGCGCAAAATATTACCAAGTTCTGCTTCAAGTTTATTTTCTCCGATTTCAAGACTGGTGCTTCTTTCCGCTTTTAAGGCATTAGTAATACGTTTTTCAATTATAGTCATTATGTTTTTTCTGTCGGTTTTATCAATATCTTTAGTTTCTATAATGTCCAAAATTGCTTTTTGTATTCCGTCTTTGGTTTTTAATCTGCTTTGAATTCCTTTATATTTAGAGTTTTTCCAACTGATATGCTCCCAATCATATTCATCAATCCAATCTATATTTTGCCAATCTATATCTCTGTAGTTAACAACATTATACCCGTCTTTCCCGTGTAAATTTTCAAGAACATTATTTACGTATTCTTTAACACTTGCACTTTTTTCCCATGCTGCATTAAGAGTTACTAAAGAGTCCTTTGTATACCAGCTTTTAGAATTAATATAGGTTTCAGGCATAATCTTTTTTGAAGCAATTTTAGAAATTAATTGCGCCAAAAGCCCTGCCGATAAACAGTTTATAAACGTACCGCTTATTTCCCGAAAAAATGTTTCAGCTCCAGCATACTTATTTCTTGCTTTTGCATCATAATATGTTCTTGGAATAACCATTGCACCAATATCAAGTCCTACAGCATTTACAGCCTCATTTGTGTCGCAAACTCTTAGTATACTTGTTGCAAAACCGTCTAATGGTCCTCTAAATGTTATATTGTTAACTTTTAAATTCATTTACTTCCTTCCGACAAAATTGCATTAAAAAATCCCGCTTTTATAACGGGACTTTTTAATGATATAATCTAATCTCTTAAAAACTACACATCAAAATCACTCAAGTCCCGAACGAAACTTGGATGAGGATGAGGATGTTGAATTGTTCAATCCGATGTGTAAGTTTATCATAATTCTTCCTTATTTTATAAGTATACTCTTATTATAAATTCCATGTCAAGATTTTAATTTGTTTACAAACTTGATTTAATATTATAGCCATGATACTTTGAAGTTAATGGGAAATATGGATCCGATTACACAAGAAATTGAAGACGGTCTTGGAGAGCTATTTTCAGATTCTATAGAAATTTCTGATGACTATTCCGCAAGACCTGATTTTCGTTACGAAATCAAAACCAGATACCGGTATTACAGAAAACTTTTTTCATCATATATAAGAACGCTATTACAAAAAAATTTCACACAAATCTTATACATTACCCTATTTGAACCGCCAACAGATTTTATTTTGTCATTCAAAAAACAATATCCTGATAAAGAAATTATTGTTCTGTCTCCTATAATCGGAGATACAAACGGATTAATTAAAACCTCAATTTCTTTTGATTTTTTCTCACAAAATCATAATCATACGGCACACGTCTATAAATACCCTAAAACTGACAGCAATATAACTGTTTATGGTATTTTCTCAAACGCATTTTCTAACGCAAAATCCAAAGAATATTTTAACGATATTAAATGCTTGAGTGCATATCTTAAATGTGCAAGAATTTTTGCAAAAAAATACAATTGCGATATAGTACATTGTGAAAAAATTCCGTTTTACTTAGGTGCAGAATTTGAAACATTGTGGAAACACCCTAAAAAAGTTTTTCAAACAATTGAAGACATTTCTCGCGACAGCGATATGTATGAACCTTTTTGGGCTTTTATCAACATAGCAAATAAAAAAGGAATAAAAAGAATATGCAAAGATAAAATTATTCAAAAGTGCATTGCTTCACTATTTCAAAAAAATATTGATGACAAATCATATAATATAAAAGAGTGCTTGGACTTTATTTATGACAATTATTTGAATTTTAGACTAACAATTGACAAAAATGAAGAAGTAACAGAAAACACCCTCTTTGAGAGACTTAATGCAAGAATATTAAAGTTATATCCTAATCTTTTTCCAAATGGCAGTAAAATGTATAACCCTAATTACTATACAATGCAGAAAGCTGACTACTGGGCTGTTTTTTCAAAAGAATATTACAAAACTATTCAAAATAATTCACCCTCACTTAGCGGATTTGAAAATATAATACAAAAATCCGGACAAAATAATAATTATGTACATTATGGTTATAGCACTCCTGCTCAAAGCAACATTCGTTTTAATTTCAATACAGATAATTTTAGAACCCAAAGGAAAGAAAATAAAAAATATTTAATAAAAGAATTAACACAGGATAGAATTGCAACAAAATTTACCGATAATAAACTATTTGACGGAGAATGTAATATTCATGGTTATTTGGATTCATTCTATGAAGCACCGCTTCTTTTCTGCACTTTTTCCCCAAATGTTAATGAAAATGGCATTGACATTGCTATATATTCTATCCTAAAGCTATTTGAACGTAACAAAAATATTCAAGTTATTTTTAATATTCCGAACGGATACAAAAATTCTTATATAAAGTCCTTTATAGATTTTTGCGAAAGTACAAAAGGATTAAGCGGAAGATGGGTCTTTTTGGATGGAATAATTAATTTGCCGCAATTCTTAGCATCCGCTGACATGATACTTTTACCGGCAAGAAAAAATGTAGGAGACACTTTGCATTTTGAAGCAATGAAATACGGATGCATACCGATATGCAATAATAGCGGAATCTATAGTGATACAATAATAGATATTTTTGATAACATATCAACTGGCTGCGGATTCAAAACAGATATAAATCTAAATTTATCAGATGATCCAAACAGTGTTTTCTTAAAAACATTGTTTAAAGCATTAAATTTCTATGTTGATAACCACTCCAGTTATAACATACTTATTGAAAATTGTATGAAATATAACTCCGATTGGACTTTCAAAATTATAGAAAAATATAACAATATATATGAGTCTTTAATCTAAATTTATCTTTTAAACAAAAACAAGGCGGGCAAAATGCCCGCCTTGTTTTTGTTATCTAATATATTTTAGTAGTTAATTTTCCACCCTTCTTCAATTACGCGAGCAGTACAACCTTTACTGCCGGATTTATCAGAATCTGTGCATATCAAGTGGCTACCAGGTTTATCCCATCTGCTGGAAGTCGTACCGTTAGTATATAAGCTAACATCAATACCGCCATAAGGATATAAAATGCCATTATCACCTATCATAAACATAAACATATCGCGGCCTGCTATATTTGGCTCATTTATTCCGTTTACATCTATAACACAAAATCCGACACCTTTATATAATCCTCCGCCCATGTCACGAATTTGCTGGTCGGTTAATTTTGTTCCTCCGTCTGCAGCTTTTTGTACAATGTTAAGCTGGAAAAATGCGATTGCACCGTTTTTTAACATCACAGGAAAATACGCATTTTGTCTGGGTGCTACTTTTCCTTTCGCTCCATTTTTATCCATAAAACAAGGTGTTTTGGAATATTTGCCATAAAATGTTTCCATGGTTTCTGCACTAAAATCTGAAAGATGCAAATATTTTTTCAAATTGCCTGCAAATTTTTTGATATTATCCTCTTTTAAATATTCCGTTTTTTCACCTGTTTCTTCATCTATATTACTACCAACAGATGAAACATAAAAACTAGTCTTTGATAATCCGGTTACGTTTTCTGTTGCAATTGCTGTAGTGAACGCATTTTCCAGATTTGATACAGCAACAGCAAGCCTTGCTGCGTTAGCTTCATTTCTTGACTGCATAACAAGTGCCGGAGCTGTAAGAGCCGCAACAACACCGATAATACCAAGAGTAATTAAAACTTCTGCCAAGGTAAAACCGAATTTTTTCATAATAAAAAGCTCTCCTATAATTAAAATTGTGTTATATTTAAATGAATATATACCTCCATGATACCATATTTATCTATTTTTGTGAATACAAAAACTTATATTTTATAAATTTAGTGTAAAAATTACAACAAAAGGGTTGAAAAAATATTTCTTTTGTTTTAAAATATCTGTGACATATTTTCTGTATAGTTATTTGTCCAAACCGGAGCGCGGAGAATATATAAGATAGTCGCCTAACAAGTTCTTAAGGCAATGGTAAAAGAATTTAGGAAAGACGCTTTTATAGGAACCAAGCGAGAACATAGCGAAACCGCAGGGAGGATTTTTGAAAATGGTATACAGAA
>CADCNZ010000026.1 GCA_902802935.1 uncultured bacterium
AATCTTATTATAAATATGCGGGTAAAATTGTCAGAAACACAAAAAAAACGATTGAAAAAGCTTTAAAGAAAAAATTTAATGAAAAGAGTGATATTTTGGATAAACTTGATTTAAAGCCAAATAATGAAAATTTTCTTATTTATGCCATGTTAAAAAAGGATTTTGAATTTACAAAACCTTTTGACAAACTGGGCAAATCTAATTTTAGAGACAAAAAAGCCGAATTCTTCGGGATTAACAGACATTCAAACGACAAACTTAAAGACGGAGTAAAAGTATTATTTTATAATTCTGATACCGATTTTGCCGTCGTTCTTTCTACAACATCTAGTGATGAAGTTTATTTATACAAAACTTCAAATACAAAACCTTTTAATTACATTTATGAGGATATGAATAAAAAGCATGAATTATATAGAGGCAATTGCCGTCTTGGAGCAAAAGATGAGTTAAAAGTTCCAAATTTAAAATTCTTTGAAGAAAAACAATTTGACGAATTAAAAAACAAACGAATTAAAGGAACAAGATATAAAATTGATAACGCTATTGAAACAGTAAAATTTGAAATGAACAATAAGGGGGTAAAACTAAAAAGTGAAGCTGCAATAACAATGCTGGCGACATCTTTAAATCCAAGTGCAATTGAACCAAGATATTTTTATTTTAACGATACATTTGTAATATTTTTAAAAGAACAAAACAAATCAAAACCGTACTTTGCACTTAGAGTTTTTAACATAGACAACTTCCAATAATTGTTCAGACTTTATCTGTTTACAAGAACTCAATTTATAAGGAAACGGATTCCAAATGTAATTTTTTATTACAGGATTTTGTTTTTGCATAATTCTATATTAAAATATTAGTACTGGATAGCTATATCTTATTGTAGATAAAAGAGGGCTATTAGAGAAACGGGATTAAGTTGAATGAGAAGAAGACGTAAGTTTGATATATATTTGGTAATTGTACTATTTGTAGTTACCATAGGTTATTTTATATACAATCAAACATCTTCTGAATCCAGAGGTATTTCAATATACTCTGATGCGCTGAAACTATATAAAACAAATGATTTTGATTCAGCATTCCAACAGTTCGGAAAAGTTCCATCTTCTTCATCTCTGAAACAGCCTGCATTATTCAGACAAGCAAGATGTGCTACAAATATGGACAGAAAAGATTTAGCAATAAAAAAATATAAAAAAATTGTTCATTCTAACTCAAAAACATCAATAGTTCCGATAAGTTTATACAATATGGCTGTTTTGATGTTTGAAACAGAAGATAAAGGCGCAAAAAAACTTTTTCAAAAAATTATAAAAAAATACCCAGAAAGCGGATATGCAATTGCTTCTAATTATTATTTGGGAATGATAGAGTGTGCGAATCCGCCCAAGAATCCTAAACGTATTGAAAAATCTAAAGAAAAAGCCGTAAATTATTTTAAAATATATTTAGAAAAGGCTCCTGACGGTAGATTTGCGATAAATGCTATAACTGAAATAAAAAAATTAAATACGAAATTAACAAATTATGACAACTTGCTCATTGCAAAGTCTTACTATTTAAATGGTGAATATGAACATGCTAAGGAATACTTGAATAAAACAACTTTATCTGAGAGTTGGGCAGATTTTGCAAAGAATGAATTTAAATTAAACAATAAAGAAAAAGGGATCTATTATACAGAGACTGGGCTTACTAAATATTCGCAGACAACTGAATTAGCAGACATTTATGATGTTATAGACAATTATACAAGAGCTTTCCCTGCAAGAAAAGAAGGAATAACAAAACTTGTTAACTTAAAACCGGTTTCTAATGGAGCCGATTATATAGCTTATTTGAATTGTACGGAAGTTGTATCAGGAGATTTCAAAGAAGCCTGCTACAGAACTTTATATGAAAAATACCCCAACGGTCAATTTTCTGCTGATGCGCTTTACAATCTATTTATAACAAAATATCTTCAAAAAAAATACTATGATGCCCAAAGGCTCGGTTTTTTACACTTAAAAAAATTTCCTAATGTAAAATCCAGCCCTGCTGTAACCTATTACATGGCAAAAATTTCATATAAATTAAAACACTACGAAAGTGCTAACAGCTATTTTAAACAAGTATTAGCGTCATATCCGGATTCATACTATGCATTCAGAGCGAATTATAACCTGCATAAAGATGATGGTTTTATGCCATTTTTAGAAATATCACCAAAGCCGGTAGTCTTTCCGTATAAAAAATCTTTGGATAGCAACTTGGTCGTCAAGCTTGCGTATTTAAAAGATTATGATTTAGTTGAAGAATTGTGTAAGAATGATAAGTTTATTCAAAGTTGGATAGCTTATGAAAAAGGAAATTATACTATTTCTGCATTATTAGCAAGAAATGCAATGGAAGAATTAGATACCAAGCCCTGTTTTTCAGATTTAAGATGGAGATTAGTCTATCCTCTGCATTATTTTGAAGTTGTTGATAAAGTAAAGGGTAACAACAATCCAATCATATTGGAATCAATTATAAAAGAAGAAAGCCATTTTAATCCCAATGCTCTCAGTGCTGTTGGAGCAACAGGATTAATGCAAATCATGCCTGCAACATATAACGAAATCGTGAAGAATAATCAATTGACAACTCCTGATAGTACTGCTAAAAATATTGCAGCCGGAAGTATTTACTATACATCTTTAAAAAGAGCTTTGGGACACAAAGATTTATATGCAGTATCTGCTTATAACGGAGGAATAGGCTCTGTCACAAATTGGTTTTCAAAACTTATATACAATGATACTGATGAATTTGTTGAACAGATTCCTTATCCTGAAACAAAAAATTACGTAAAAAAGGTTTTTCGTACTTATTGGATGTATGGAAACATCTATTAAATAGTTACCTCAATTTCAAATCTTCGATTCCAAGGATACGTGTAATTTATATTTGAAGTATTAACTTGAAAAGCTTTTGACACTTTACTTTCAAATGGTAACATCATTTGTTTTATCTCACATGGCGCATTGATTTTTTCTCTGACATTTGCTTGGTACGCCCAGTCATCCAGAAATCTTATAACTTGTAATTTGTTAAAAGCTTCTGTATTATAAGAGCTTCCCCACCTTGCTTTTATACCTGCAAGCAGACTACCCAATGTATTCGCACTTGTATTCCATCCTGAATATCCGTAAAATTTTTCCGAAGGTAAGCTATTCAGAAGCTGGCTTACGAAATTATTATCTCCGCCATTTGCAAATCTGACATCTGCAACTGCGTATGGCTTTTTCGGAGAAACAAAACAACCTTTATACGGTTCCGTTTGCCAACCCATAACCAATTCACCTTGTTTATCTACAAAATTATTTACAACCAGAATCAAATCCGCATCATTTTTATCAGTTACATACGTATATCCTGCAAGTTCTAACTGACCTAAAACAGATTGTTCTATAGAAACATCTTCATAATTTGAAATTTGACCTTTATAATCCGGCTCTGTGTATTCAATATAAACTTTTATATTTTTATCTATTGCTCTTGCAAGTAAAGTGAGTGGTATTTCATCTGCTCCGGTTTTTGTTTTTCCGCCAAGTTTTTCAATTTCTCTTGCTTCGTCAACATTAAGCCCATACTCTGCACAATCGTCTTTTGAAAAAATTAAAGTATCAAATAATCCTTCTTTTTCCCACTCCAAATACAGTTTATTTATTCTAAAGTTTCTTTTACGAGTTTCAATATAATCATTTAAAATATTTTGAGGCACGCTCGTTATTACTGGCTTTCCTGTTTTACTTGTACTATATGAGTATTCAAAGATTTTTTTTCCGTAATCTTTCCAGTATTCTTTTTCTTCCTCGTTATAATTATTATTTGAGATACGCATTATACTTGAAAACGCATAAACTTTTTTATCTTTTAATAATGGTTTTAACCTTTCTATTCGTGATTTTATCTGTTCAAAAGAATCATTTATTCTTCGGGATGGAATCAATCCTCCATAAGCTAATGTATCAAGCGAAATAATCATACAGTCTGTTTGAGGTATACTTTCAATCCATTCAAAAAGTTTATCAACATTGGCATATTTAGTTAAACTTCCCAAAAACTCCCTTGGTGGTATAAATAATTCTAAATTATCATCTATTTCTACAATATTCTTTGGCAAAGTATAGCACACAGGTCTGTTATCTATTGGTATAAAACATATTTTCATAATCGTATTATATCATATTTTAATAATCTTGTTTCCTTTGCTTAATATTTGAAATATCCTTTTATTTCATCTAAAATAATAAGTATGGGTAGGATTATATTAGTATTATTTTTAATATTTATAAACATTATTCCTGTTTTTTCCGAAGAACAAAAACAACAGGTTAAAGAAACATATAAACTTAATGGACAGGTTGAATTTGATGACAATCCTGTAGAAACAATCTACCTTGATGATACAATTGAAAAGCCTAAGGTAAACATACCTCAACGCACATTAAATCTTCCTGTCGGAGTCCTAAATATTACATCTAATTCCAATAACTCAAGAAGTGCTCTGGCAAGAGCAATGATAAGCAGAAATAGTCTCGGAGACATTCTGCCTTTAAACGGAAGTGTTGTAGCTCAAGCAGGAAGCTTATCTTACGGATCTACATGGGGAGAGGAACTCTCATATTCTCAATTAGAATCAACTGCCAGTATGTTCGTAAAATATGACTTTGCCAGGCGATTTTCTCTCAGTGCATCTATGAGGCAATCTGCAATACGTGATTTAGAAAACCGGTACAGCACTTTTAGAATAACTCCTGAATGGCATATAACAGACAAATTAACTCTAAAAGATTCTTTTACAAATTATGTAAACGGAACGAAAAACAAAAATGAACTTGTAATTGTTTATACACCGTCATTAAAAAAGTATGCAGACTCTCTTAAATTTCAACTTGGAGTAGCTCAGTCATTTTATGCAAACGGGAATCAAAGTTCAGGTATAAATTTTTCAACAGGATTTAAGTTGTAATTGATTTTGAAATTTTATATAATTGATTTATGATAAGTAACAATCAAAAACAAAGAAGACAAGCAAAAGTTATAAATAAAAATCGCATTCCTGAGGAAGAAAAAAAGAAAATTAAATCATCGTCCACAGGCAATGGCTTTTATTATTCTTTTTTAACTGTAATTTTGCTTCTTTGTCTTATACAGATTTCGATAAGTGCTGTAGTAAATATATCAAAAATTGTGTCATATAAAGCAAAAATTGTTCAAATAACTAAAACCAGAGATGCTGCACTTGCATTGAATGACCAGCTTAAAGATAACATTAAAAACTTTTCTAATGTTGCAGGACTTGAAGCAATTGCTCGTAATAACTTAAAAATGTCCGGTGAAGACGAAGTTCTTGTAATTATAAATAGCCAAAAAGATGATGAAGAAACAGAAAAAACAACTAAACCTAAATTTTTAGGAATAATAAAATGGGATTAGCATATCAAATAAAGAACTCAGTTTGTTTTATAATCTCAAATATTTCAGATAAACGTTCTTTGTTTTCCAAGTACCAATATCCAATTAATACTTCAAATGCGGTTGCCAACCTGTAATCATGCTGAATCGATTTTCTGCCTATCGGAATAGATAAATTTCTGCCTCTGCGCGCAAGTTCTTGTTCTTCATCTGTTAGATTATCAGAAATATACTCTAACATATTTTTTTGGAATGTGGCATTTACTCTGTCTGTTGATAGCTTGTGCATCATTTTAGCATTAGACGTTTTAAAGATAACATACTCGCGTACAAAAACTTCCCAAACTGCATCACCTAAATGTGCATAATTTCTCAATGGTATAATCTCATTCATTACATAATTCTAACACAAATTTACACCATTAATAATTTACATAATTATCAATTTGACGCATAAAGTGTATCTCCTACAATTAAACTATTGCTTTTCGTGTTTTTTCATACTAAAATAGGCTTATATAGACTGTTTAAACCTAAAAGGAGGGAATATAATTATGGAAACTTATGGAATCGAAAAATGGGGTATTACATCTCCAAGCGAAGTTCACAGAAACTGGACTCCTGCTCAACTTACAGAAGCTGCTTTGAGAAGAGGCGAAGGCAAGCTTTCTGAAACAGGAGCTCTTGTTGTTACAACAGGAAAATATACAGGTCGCTCACCTAAAGATAAATTCATTGTTGATACAGAATCTATTCACAATGACATTGCTTGGGGTAAAGTTAACAGACCTATATCACGAGAAGCTTTTAACTCAATCAGAGATAAAATTGCTAACTACTTGAACGGAAAAGAAGTATTTATTTTTGACGGATATGCAGGTGCAGACAAAACTTATACTCAAAAATTCAGAGTAATTAATGAACTTGCATCACAAAATATGTTTATTCATCAACTATTAATCAGACCTACTGCAGAAGAATTAGCATCATACGGTGAAGCTGATTACACAATCCTTTGTGCTCCTGGCTTTAAATGTGACCCTGCTGTTGACGGAACAAATTCTGAAGCTTGTATTGCAATTGACTATGAAGCTCACACTATTATAATAGCAGGTTCTCAGTATTCTGGTGAAATCAAAAAATCAGTATTCGCAACTATGAACTATGTTATGACTAAGAAAAACGTACTTCCGATGCACTGTTCAGCTAATATGGATCCAGAAACTCATGAAACAGCTGTTTTCTTCGGTCTTTCAGGTACAGGTAAAACAA
>CADCNZ010000027.1 GCA_902802935.1 uncultured bacterium
AAATATTCTCTTAAATATACTACTGACTTACCGTATCTATATGTATCAAATGCTACCAAAGGAGTTTTGTCATCATAAACAGATTGCAAATACCCTACATCTTGCATCCATCTTTTGTATTGTGTATGAACACGCGGACCTATTCTGCCGATAAATTGTGTTCCACCAGTACCATAGACTGCTGCTGACAATTGACCGACTAAATCAAATTCGAATGCAGTTTGCTTATCTTTATTCTCATATTTATATAAATTCTGTCTGGCTTCCGCCATATATCTGAATCTGGTAGTTCCCATATTTGTAGAATGCAAGGATTTATAGTGTTTATCTTTATCTATATCTTGGAAATAACCTATATCAAATTTATGTGAATATGCTGATTCTCTATCTTTTAGCAAAAAGCCTTTTTGTGAATACGTGTTATTATATACTAAATTAACACCATATTTTGGACGACGTCTACCTAAAAACCATTCATCCATATAATCGTTCATTGCATATTGCAAGAACAAATTGTCATCAAGCGCCTGTCTACCACGAACCAAGATTTTGCTGTTAGATGTTGCATAAGCGGCTTGTGTCATGTTAGTACCTGACTGGAAACGTCCTAAAGCACCGACACCGAACCCGCTATCATAGCTTACGAGTGGTATAGCCTTTAAAACAGAGCCTTTTGGAAGTTCAAATACAAAGCCGGGACCGGTGTACATACCAAGTCCTCTTAGGTAACCTACTTCCCAAATATTTGATTCTACATAATCTATATTTTTATTTGTATATATCTTTAATGCCGGTATTTTTAAGAATTTTCTCTTTCCTCTATAAAAATCAGCATGTCTTATTGAAATAATTTCATGTTCGCCTCGTTCAGTAATCCCAATTTCCTTTGCCTCTATTTTTACAATACCTTTTTCTATATCACTTTCAAGAGTTTGGTCTTTTGGTACAAGCATTGTGCTCATTTGAGGTCCTCTTTTGCCCGACTTAAAGTTAATCGGGAAAGACTTGTCAACAGTTATAGATCCGTTTTCTTGTACAATTTTATCTCCGTACACATAACCTTTTTTTGCAACAATCTGTACAGTTGCAGTTTCTGTTATAGGATTTTCTATCAAAGCATTTTCTTCATTCATATCAACAAAAATGTAATCACCTGTAATAACTTGATTATTCTTCAAGATTTTTACGTTACCTTCTGCTTTGATTGTGTTGTTCATTCTGTCATATGTAATAATGTCAGCTTTTAAATTTGTTTTTTGTTTTACAAATTCTACATTTACATTTCCGGTTGCATAAATACAATACTTATCTGTATCATAATTCATATTTTCGCAATCCAGAATTATACTTTCGTTATTTTCAGAATTATTCACAACTTCTTTATTAGAATTTTTTTTACCAAAAAATCTATGCTTCTTATGCTCCTCAACCGATTCTTCATCTGCTTCAAATCCGTCAGGCATCATGTTTTCATCAAAATCTTCCTCTAATTCTTTTGAAGCAAAATCGGATGTTTCTGTATCTGATTTATAAATATTTGTATTTGGGTCTGTCGGGGCAAACTGCTGATTTTTTGCCTTTTGTTCATAGATTTTATTTTTCATTATCAATCTTGCTCTTTTAAGGGGAGGCATTGTATGTTTTTTGCTTGTTTTTTGCACTTCTGCATCATCTTCTGTTACTTCGGTTTTCATCGGGGCTGAAAAAAATGCATCTCCTGTAAAGTCGCTTGAATCTACAAACGAATAATCTGCAAAAACTGCATTAGAAAAAAATAATGATATTAATATGCTTATTAAAATTTGTCTTTTCAATTTATATTACCTGTTTTAATTATTATAACTGAACATAACTTCTTGGATCGTTTGGTTGTCCGTTTACACGAACTTCAAAATGACAGTGAGGTCCCGTACTATATCCGGTTGTTCCTTCGTACCCCAATACATCACCCTTTTTGACATGTTGTCCGTTTGCAACCTTTATGGAACTCATATGAGCATAAAGGGTGGAAATGGGTTTGCCGTTTACAGAGCCATGTTCCAATATTACAACTTTTCCGTATCCGCCATACCATCCTGAATATATAACCTTTCCTGAATTTGATGCCACGATTGAACCGTAGTTAGGTCCTCCTATATCTACACCTGAGTGAAAAGAACGCGTGTTAAATATAGGATGTACTCTATATCCAAATGGTGATGTAATTCTGCCTGATATTGGTTTCATAAAACCGGAAGCTACAGCTTGTTTATTATCATTTGCTGTTGTTCTGTTTATATACTTACCAATAGTTTTAGATTGATATTCAAGCTCTCGTTCTGCTTTTTGGTATGCTACACGGTCATTTTTTAGCTTGTTAATCATACTTTTATTTTTATCTATTGCTCGTTGTATATATGCCTGCTGAGAATTCATCGATGCTATTGAACGCTCAAGATTTGATTTTCGGGAAAGGATATTTAACTGCAAACGACGCATATATTCAGCCTTTTGCTTAGCTTGTGCCATTCTGTTGTAGTCATCCTTTAAAATTATTTTTTGAAAATATATTCTATCAACAAGCATGTTAATATCATCAGAAGATATTAATAATTCAAAAAAAGCTGTTCTTTGTGACTTATAAACTTTTCTTATATGTTCTGCCAGTATGGTGTTTAAAGAGGTGTATTCACGCGATGCTTTTTCCAAATCAGCTTGCATACCATCCAATTCTCTCTGAGCATTGATAATCTGAGTTTTTGATTGTTTAAGCGTTGTCGTAGCACTCTCTAATTTTTGTTGATTTTTATAAAGTTTGTTTGATTCAATACCTTCAAGCCATTTTAGCCTATTTATTTTTGCCTTTGTTTGGCGTTTTTTCACTTCTATTTCTGCTTGAGTTGCAGCATCAGAAGTTATGTACAATCCTGTTGCACAAAATATACAAGTCGTTATAAAAATAGTTATGAACCTTTGTATATTCAAACGACCTCCTTACATATTAATGAGCAGAACCTGCTATTAGCATCAATGCGCCCATTCCGGCAGTCCACAATATAAAGGAAACAGCAATTATACCAACTATTAATTTTTTATGTTCTCTAAAAAATTCCATACATTACCTCTCATATATATTCTATTACAAAAATACACATAGGGCAATTTTAGAGGAAAATGTAACAAAAATTATCAACTTATAAAACTTCTACAATTTTTCTAAGTTCTTGATTGGTTATATTTTTTAATGCAAGTTCTTTGTGTTCTTGATTGAGCATTTTTTTGTCTTTTAATATTGATAAAACTTTTAGCAACAGGGTTTGATTTGAAACATCTAAAAGTGATTCCAAAACTTCTTTGTCGTCAACATAATCTACAGCAAAAAATACAAAATCACTTTCTTCAAAAAGCTCATCATACAAAAGGCTTGTAAGTTTTTGAGGGTTAATTTTCGCTAAGAAGCTGTTTATACTTAAAATTTCTTCCTTTGTATTTTTATCACAATCAAACATGTATTCTTCATTTTCAGAGATGGAGCCGAACTTATCCTGAGCCAATCTCAAAAGTATAGCAGAAGAGCTTGTCAAATTATCATAATAAAGAGTTTCAAATATTTCAAATAAATTATAGTCTATAACAATAGAAAGAGGAAGAATTTCCGGTATTGAATTAACAATATTACATAATACCAAAATTCCATTATCAAAGTCTTTCTTCATTAAATCTTCTATCGATATTAAATAAGGGATCTCTGCTGCAATATTTTCAGATAGAGAAGATTTTTTCATAACGTTTATTATCTCATTTAGAGAATCTTTAGCACCATATGTAACAAGAAATTTTACTGCATTATATTGTTCAAATTCATCTTCTGATTTTAATTTTTCAATCGCACGATTCTTAGATTCATTGTCATCAAGCTTAGCAAGGAGTTCAATTGAATTTGTTGATAACGGTTCATAATCAGATGTTGCGGTTATCCTTATTTGAGGCAAAATATCAAAAAAAAATTCGTTTGGAACAAGACTCAAAAATTTGGCAGCATATGCTTTTTTGCTATTATTACCATTTAAAAAAAACTCCTTCATTTCAGGTATCAGTTCATTGGCGCCAAAGTGGTATAAAACCTCTGCAATCGTATTTTCATAAGATGAAGAGTAATAATCTAAAAAATCCATCAAATTCAGATAATTGTCTATTGTGCAAGCTTTTTTTATTCGTGCAGAAACATTGTTTTTTATAAAATCAAAAAGAAAATCATCTTGTTTGACAAGCTTTTTAAACAAGTCTATATCAGGTTTTTCAACAATAATCTGTGCCGCTTTTTCATATTCGGCAGGATTTTTCCCTGTTATTGCTTTAAATAAATCCATATCATCTAATCCAAATAAAATACAGTGACAACTTTATGATTTTCCTCTGCATATTCTACTGCAGTATAAAGAGTCTTACTTGTATGTGATAAGAAGCATATCATTTGGTTACAATCATCAATAATTTCTCTGTTACAAACTCTTGATGCATCAGCTAAAGTCATCATTGCTCGGTCAGAATGTTCAACTATGTTTGGCACCCCAATTAATTGATCCTGAACGTCTGACGGTTGTTGACCTATAGTTTGAGGTAGTATAACTTTCAATTTATCAGGATTAGATTTCATTGCACCGCGAATTGCTGCTGCGTTTGTTCCGCAAGAACCGCCGGAGGTTATAATTGTATTGCCTTGCTGTACAAGGGCGGTTGCAAGAGTTTCTATCATTTGTTGGTGGGTAATAGCAAGATTTCTTGAACCTATTATAGCGATTCTTTTTGCAGGCTGCTTTATAGTAGCTAATTCCATTGCTAATTCGTCTACTGTATCAGGAGAACTTTCAGCAGTATCTAAATCTCCAATAGGAACCATTATAGAAGGTTGCTGCTGTTCTTTGTCATCAATAGAATCAATAATCATGTTCATTTGTCCACCTTTAAAATTGTCGTATTGTCATTTGTGCTTGTTTTTTGTATGCTGAAATATAATATCATAAAATTTGAATTTTGGGAATAGGGAATGGAAAATATTTTAGCAAACCTTAACAAAGAGCAAGTAGATGCTGTGCAGACTACACAAGGAGCATTACTGATTCTTGCAGGAGCCGGAAGCGGAAAAACAAAGGTTCTTACTTCAAGAATTGCATATATGATTCAACACGGTGCTGTAGCAGGTAAAATACTTGCGGTTACTTTTACAAATAAAGCAGCTAAGGAAATGAGAGAACGTTTGGCAAAGCTTGCCGGTGAAAATGTTATTAAATATATGTGGGTTGGAACATTCCACAGCATTTGCGGAAGAATATTAAGACAAGATATTGAAAAATACTCTTTTCAATCAGGGAAAAAGCTTGATAAAAATTTTACCATATATGACGAAACGGATTCACTTGCTGTGATTAAACAAGGTATAAAAAAAGTTAATCTTGATGATAAAATATACCAGCCTAAATTGATAAAAGCAATCATTTCTAATGCAAAAAACAAGATGCAGGATGCATACACTTTTGCTACTTTTGCAAGAGATTTTAAATCTCAAAACATCGCAAAAGTATTTGAATTTTATGAAAATGCTCTTAACAACAATAACGCAATTGATTTTGATGACATGTTGTTATTATGTGTCAAGCTTCTGGAACAAAATCCTGAAGTAAGAGAAAAATATTATAAAAAATTTCAGCATATTTTAGTAGATGAATATCAGGATACAAATCAGGCTCAATACCAACTTGTTAAAGCTCTCTATACAAATTTAAAATCTGATATTCCTAAAGAGCGTTCTCTCTGTGTTGTAGGTGATGTTGACCAGTCAATATATTCTTGGAGAGGTGCAGATTTTAGAATTATTTTGAATTTTCAAAAAGATTTTCCTGATGCCAAAGTTGTAAAATTAGAACAAAATTATCGTTCCACCGCAAATATTCTTAATGCAGCGAATGCTATTATTGAAAATAATGAGGAACGTGTAGATAAAGTTTTATATTCACAAAAAGGCGATGGTGAAAAAATTTCACTCTATGAAGCTCAAGACGAAGCTGATGAAGCAAATTACATTGTTAAATCTATAAGAGATACTTCAGAAAATTATAACCAGTTTGCAATACTTTATAGAACAAATAATCAATCGCGCGCTCTAGAAGAAGCTTTAATTGCGGCAGGAATTCCATATAGAATTTATGGAGGTTTAAAATTCTACGATAGAAAAGAAATTAAAGATGCTATCGCATATTTAAAACTTGTATATAATAATGACGATTCACAATCTTTAAGACGTATAATTAATGTTCCAAAACGCGCAATTGGTGAAACTACGCTTAAGCATCTTCAAGAATATGCTGATGAAAATGATATTAGCCTTTTCAATGCAATATTAGATGTTGATAATATAGAATCAATAAAATCAGGAACTGCAGCTAAATTAAAAGATTTTGCATCATTAATAAAAAAATTCAAAGACGCGCAAAATAAATATTCACTACCTGAATTTTTAGGATTAATCTTAGAAAAAAGCGGCTATCTAAGAGAACTACAGGCGTCAGGAACTGATGAAGATGAAACCAGAATAGAAAACTTGCAAGAGCTTGTCAATGTTGCAAACGAATTTGAACCGGAGGAACAAGATAATATATTAGGAGAATTCCTTGCGCAAATTTCACTTGTATCTGATATTGACGGGATGGATGAAATTGCAAACAATGTAACTTTAATGACTTTACATTCTTCAAAAGGTTTGGAGTTCCCAATCATATTTCTTGCAGGATGCGATGAGGGGATTTTCCCATCTGCAAGATGCTCAAATACGTTATCAGAGCTTGAAGAAGAACGCAGACTTATGTATGTTGGTGTAACCAGAGCAGAATCAAAACTCTATTTAACAACAGCAAAAAGACGTCAGATGTGGGGTGAATATAAGTATTACACTCCAAGTCGTTTCCTTGACGAAATCCCTTCTAACTTGATAGAACAGGAAGAATCTTGTCATTCTGATTATTCTGAAGAAAGAAGTACATTTAGAAGCGCTGTTAAATCTGTATCTTCTTCCAGATATGAAAAAAGCTCTTCTGTTTCAAGTACATACGGTTCTTCAATTCAGTCAGATTCAGATGGACGTATAAAATCAACCAAAGGCTTTGGTGCAAATTTCGTAGCTCCAGGAGTAAATAAAATCAGCAACGTTGTAAAAAAACAACCTACTGTTCAAAGAACCCAATCTCGTGTAATTATAAAGAAAAATACCATAAACAAAGAGCGCGAAGAAGAAAAAATAAAAGCTTTTTTTGAAAATAATATAATCAAAAACAAAATAGAAGAAGAACGTCGTAAAGAAGCCGAACTTGCTAAAAAACAGGAAGAAGAAAAGGCTTTAAAAGAAGCTGTAACTGAGTACTACTTTAATGTAGGTGAACGCGTATTTCATGAAAAATTAGGCATCGGACATATTACAGATGTTATTCAAATCGGTGACAGCACAATGTACACAATAGATTTTGGAAAACTTGGCAAAAAGGCAATGGATGCTGCTTATGCACACTTAAAAAAGTTTTAATTTAAATTTTTATTAAATACCAAGTCACCAATGTCAGATATACTGCCAACCCGATGACATCTATTGTTGTTGCAATTACAGGACCTGATGCTACAGCAGGGTCAAATTTCATTTTTTTCAATACCAGCGGAGTACAAGTTCCTATCATTGTAGCAATAGTCATATTTAAGGACATTGCAATCCCAACAATTATACCCAACTCTACATTGCCCTTCCAGCCCCATGTTACAGCTGTAACCAAAGCACCAAATATTAAACCGATGCTTAATCCTGTAAGAGTTTCTCTTAAAATGTATTTCCATCCTGAACTTAAAGTAATTTGACCGGTTGACATACCACGAACCATAAGAGTTATACTTTGTGTACCTATATTTCCGCCAAGGCCTGCCAAAAGGGGCATGAATGCAGCAATTACAGGCAATGCCGTAAATGTGCGGTCATATTTGTTTGTTATTGTTACCGCTAAAAATTCACCTATTAACGTTATAAATAACCAAGGTATACGAGCTTTTATTGCGTGAGCAAGACTACCTGTTAATATATCATCGTCATCATCACCAAGGTCTGTTACGATACCAGAAGACTGTAAGATTTCATCGGTTGTTTCTTCTTCTACAATATCCTGAGCATCATCCCAAGTGACGATTCCTTTTAATCTGTCATATAAGTCTACTACAGGAAGTGCATTAAATTGATATTTCATAAATACGTCAGCTATATGATCTTGATAGTCATCAACATGAATTTTGACGATATCCCTTATCATAATATCTTTGATATTTAAATTAACCGGAGCTGTTATTAATGTTCTTAAAGAAAGTACGCCTACAAGGTGGTCATTTTTGTCAACTACATATGCATAATACAACTCCATGTTTTCTTTTTCAGCTTTTATTCTTATCGTATCCAAAGCTTCTTTAACGGTCATATTGTCATACACTGTAAGTACAAGCGGGTTCATTATACCACCTGCAGTATCCTCGTTATATGTCAATAATTCTTGCAATTCCGAAGAAAATTTCTGAGGCAAATTTTCAAGAAAAGCTTCCGTATCATCTTCTTCCATGTTGCCCAATACGTCTGCTGCATCGTCGTGAGGAAGCTTTGACACCAGTCTGGAAGCTAAATTTTCATCAATATCTCCAAGGATTTCAACTTGCAATTGGGGAGGTAAGTATTCAATAACATCAGAAGCAAGCTCTTCGTTTATATTTGTTATACAAACCAAGCGTTCTTCAGGTTTTAATTCCTGAAAAATATCTGCCAAATCTGCTGAGTGGTAACTTTCCAGCTCTTCTTTCAGAAGTTTGTTATCCTCATTCTCAATAAGCTCGCGTATTCTGTCTATTGTATTCTCTATATTTAGCATTTTTCGCCTTTTATTTTACTGAAAATTTTATCTATAGTTAGTGAATTGCAGAGGAATATCATATTTGTCCTCATTTTTTCTTAATAATCCTATAACCTCTTGTAAGTCATCTTTACTTTTTCCTGACACTCTTACTTGCTCGCCTTGTATTGATGCTTGAACTTTAAGTTTAGAATCCTTTATATCCCCAACGATTTTTTTTGCAAGCTCTTGTGTTAATCCTTTCTTTAGATTGAACACTTGCCTTACGTTTCCGCCAAGGGCATTTTCCAATGGTTGAGCATCCAGTATTTTTATACTTAATCCTCTTTTTACCAACTTTGTTTGAAGAATATCATAAATGTTTCTTAACTTCATTTCGTCATTGGTCGTAATAGTTATAGATTTATCACCCTCTAGGTCAATTGAGGAATTTGAATTCTTTAAATCAAAACGAGATAATAAATCGCGTTTAACCTGATCGACAGCATTTACAAGCTCTTGTTTGTCAAACTCAGAAACCACATCAAAACTGCAATCTTTTGCCATAAAAAACTCCTTAATTTATATTACATGACATGTAGATAATATCATAAATAAATAAGGAGAAAAAGTTTTAGCCGCCTGCCATAATTTTCTTAATTTTTGAAGAAAATGAAGGATTAACTACTTCCGGCGGAACAGGCATCACTGGTTTTGGCCACTCTGTCCAGTAAGGCTCTTTTCGGTTACAATCCTCACAACCGTATTGAGCTTTAAACATTTGAAAAACATTTTGACCACCTGTCATACCCATGCCCATCATGCCCATTCCATAATTCATCATAATAAATACACCTTTATTTCTACTACACATTTATATAAAGTTTTATTCACGAATAAAATTGCTATATAAAAACAAAAACATTAAGAAATGTAACAAAATTTTTAACGTTTGAAATTGAATAAAAAATATATACTTTTAATATATGTAAGATGAATTAAATAAGGAGACAAAATATGTCAACAGGAATCAACACTTCAGATCTTCAAAATTTCTTTATTCAAAAATTCCACACTAACAAAATCTCTGTTGAAGACGCTAAACAACTCGGAATTAATGTCGAACAATATAAATATGCAGATGAAAATGATAACAATTGTTTTGAAATTAACGAAATTGAAAATGTAAAAGATTTGTACGCAGCTTTTGTTTCAGTTGTTCAAAAAGAAGCAGATTCACTAGAAACAAAGGATGCTGAGAAAGAGAAAGCCGAAGAAAATAAAGTGAAGCAAAAAGAAGAAGCTAAACAATAAAGGCAAGGCTAAAAGAAAAGAGTAAACATTAATAAGGTATTTTATAAGCGGAACTATGTGTTCCGCTTTTATTTTAAAATCGTCGAAACCCTCTTATAAATAGTATTTTAAACACTTATTGTGTTCTTAATATTTCTTTACAGTTGTGACAAAAGAATATTTTATGTGTAAAAATATGATATAATAGAAGTAGGAGAGTTGTCTCCAGACAACTGATAGGGTCTGCAGAAAGGCACTTATATAAGAATGACGAGCAATTTAGAATTCCAAAATGATTTAGAACGGCTATTAGCTATTATGCCCCAAAAAGTTGCTTCAAATCTTACTCCGGAAGGTCTTGATGATGTTATTGAAATAGTACTTGATGTAGGAAGACCCCCCGAAGTACGACATGCCGGAGGAAAAATTCACAAATTAGGTGAAACCTCTGTAGATGAAAATGATATTAATTTTGTAACATCACATCTGCAAGAATTTACACATGATAATCGTTCCGGTATTCCAGGCACATTACACAGAATTAGCGCGATTAGAAACAGACAGGGCAAGGTCATTGGGTTAACTTGCCGTATTGGAAGAGTGGTAACCGGTACTATTGCCTGCATAAAAGATTTTTGCACTCAAGGAAAGAGTATTTTATTTTTAGGTCCTCCGGGGGTTGGTAAAACAACAAAGCTTAGAGAAATTTCAAGGCTTGTTGCTGATGAGCTTGGCAAAAGAGTTGTTATCGTTGATACTTCTAATGAAATTGCCGGAGATGGCGATGTTCCGCATCCTGCAGTGGGTTCTGCCAGAAGAATGCAAGTTGCACAACCGGAACTTCAAAAAGATATAATGATAGAGGCTGTGGAAAATCATACACCTGAAGTTATTGTTGTGGACGAAATAGGAACGGAAGCGGAAGCACAGGCAGCAAGAACGATTGCAGAACGAGGAGTTATGTTAATTGCTACCGCACACGGAAATTGCCTCGAAAGTTTAATTAAAAACCCAACTTTGTCAGATTTAGTCGGAGGAATTCAATCCGTTACATTAGGAGATGATGAAGCAAAAAGAAGAGCTTCACAAAAAACGGTTTTAGAAAGAGAAAAACAACCGACCTTTGATATTGTGATTGAAATACAGGATAGAAACACTTTAGCAGTGTATAAAAATACCTCAGAAGCAGTTGATTATATACTTAGGGGCTGGCCAATAAGACCGGAGATCAGAAAAGTTGACACAAAAATTGAAGATAATAGAGTTGAAGTTTCTAAACCGGTTGAAACACAAAAAGTTGAAACACCTAAAGATAATAGTTTAAACTTCTCTTTCTCAAGAAAAGACTATGTTGAATCAGTAAAACCTTTGAAAAAGGTTTATCTGTATGCTGTTTCAAGAACGATAGTTGAAAAAATTATTGAGAGATTGAATTTGAATGTTGAAATAACAAGAACGGTTGAAGATGCAGATATTGTTATTGTTCACAAAAACTTTGCAAAAGGCGGAGCTAAAATTTTAAGCACAGCTGAAGAATACAGAATTCGTATTTTTTACGTTAAAACAAACTCTATGGCACAAATTCAAAAGGTTCTAAAAGATGCATTGGATATTCAACCCGGTGATATTGAACCGACCAACGGATACAAAGATGAAACTGAAGTTGCTCTTGATGAAGCAAGAAATGCTATAAAAAAAATTCAGGAAGGCGCAATGGAAATAGAATTGTCTCCTCAAAATCATCAGATTAGAAAATTGCAGCATGAACTTGTTGAAGATTATAACCTTGATAGCATATCAATAGGCGATGAACCAAATCGACGTCTCAAAGTTATTAGAAAATAGTATTAAAAAAACATTCTCCAGTAGGATATATTTTTATTTTATCTTTTTTTTGTTAAGATTGTATCTGTGGATATAATCGCGTTTTTACGTGCAAAATAATTTGGAGAGAGAATGAGAAAAAATATTATAATTATTGTATCAATCATAGCAGCATTAATTTTTGGCAGGATGCTGATATCACATTTTGATAAAAATAAAGCTGCTGCAAAGAAAAAATTATTAAGCACTCCTTCTGTTACAGTAGCAGAAGTTCAAACAGAGAATGTGAAGCGACAATTCGAAGCTACGGCAAGAGTTATGGCTAAATATCGTGTAGACGTTCTTGCAAGAATAAGCGGATATCTTACCCACAGTTATTTCAAAGAAGGTGATTATGTTAAAGCCGGACAAATTTTATTTGAAATTGAGCCGCAAGAATACACTTATGCGGCAGGCAGAGCAAAGGCAAATTTAGATAACGCAAAATCACAGCAGGCTTATTATGAAAAACAATTAGCAAGATACAAAGAATTGGTTGCAAACGATTATATTGCAAGAGCTGATTATGACAATATTTTAGCACAAAGAGATGCTTATAGTGCACAAGTGGCAAGCATGGAAAGTGCCTATCGCGATGCTCAAAGAAATCTTGGTTATACAAAAGTAAAATCTCCTGTGGATGGAAGAGTCGGTATTATAGACGTTACAGTAGGTAATTACGTTTCTATGAATAGCGGACCTTTAACTACTATTAACAGTGCTGATCCTATGTATATAACATTTCCTTTGGATTCTAAAGATTTTGTAGAACTTGTCAGAATTGACGGCGCTCCTAATGTTAACAGAGATGTAGAATTTATTTTTAGTACAGGGCAGAAATATAAATATAAAGGTGTACAAGATTTTCATGATAATAAAATAGACGAATCAACAGGTACAATAACTTTAAGAGCTACATTCCCAAACCCTGATGATGCATTATTACAGGGAGAATTTGGCAAAGTAATTATATATTCAAATAAAAAAGATGAGCTGCCTATTATTCCGCAGACTGCTACAATGGAAAACCAAGAAGGTCTTTATACTTTTGTTTTAGACAAAGATAATTTGCCTCGTATGACATATTTAAAAACAATGGGTACATTAGGAGATAATTGGATTGTATACGAAGGTATCAAAGCCGGAGATAAGATTATAACAACCGGACTTCAAAAAGTTATTCCGGGAAGCCCTGTAAAAATAGTAGCGAAAGCTGTTGAAAATGATACAACAAATAAAAAAACAAATATTTTTATAAGGATATTCAAAAAGCTTAAGAAAATTATCTTTGGAGGGAATAAATAAATGAAAGATAATTTTTTTGTTAAACGCCCTAAATTTGCAATAGTAATATCAATAGCAATAATTTTAGCAGGGTTATTATGTCTTACAACTCTTCCGCTCGAAGAATATCCTTCAATAACACCTCCTCAAGTTATTGTAAATGCGACGTATAGCGGTGCTAATGCAGATGTTATAACCTCTACCATAGCAGCACCTGTTGAATTGCAGTTAAACGGCGTTGAAAACATGATTTATATGTCATCAGAATCAAAAAATGGCAACTATAAATTAACGATATATTTTGAAGTAGGCTCTGATCCTGATATGAATTTGGTAAACGTACAGAACCAGCTCCAATTGGTAACGCCAAGGTTGCCTGAAGAAGTTAGGCGCTATGGTTTAACTGTTCGTAAATCTACAGGCGGAGGCGGCTGCTTGTTTATAGGCTTGCGTTCTCCAAATCAAACATATAATGCACTTTATCTTTCAAACTATGCATCAATGTTTTTAAAAGACGAACTTGCCAGAACAAAGGGTTGTGCAGGGGTCTCTGTTTATGGAGCAGGAGCTTATTCTATGAGGATTTGGCTTAAACCTGATAAAATGGCGAGTATGGGTGTGTCAACAACTGATATAAGTAATGCTATAAGCTCTCAAAACATCCAATCTCCGGCCGGCAGCATAGGTGTCGAGCCTATGGAAACCCCGCAAATGATGAAGTTTACACTTCGTACAAAGGGACGTTTAAAGACTGTTGAGGAATTTGAAAATATTATTGTAAAAGCAAATCCAAACGGATCAAATGTAAAAATTAAAGATGTCGCAAGGGTTGAACTTGGAGCAGAAAGCTATTCCGCCCGTTCTATGATAGAGGGTGGCGAATCTGCAATCATTGCAGTTACTCAGCTTCCTAATGCAAACACTATCGATCTTGTAAACAGAATTAACAAGAAAATGGAAACTTTAAGCAAAAAATTTCCAAAAGATATGGAATATCACGTTCAGTATGATGTTACCGAATTTGTAAGAGAATCAATAAAAGAGGTTGTTTCTGCAATAATTCTCGCGGTAATTCTTGTATCTGCTGTAACTTATTTGTTTTTAGGAACAGCAAGAGCAGCCTTTATACCGTTTTGTGCAATACCGGTCTCATTGATTGGCGTGTTCATTATGATGTCAGGGATTGGCTTTTCTATTAATTTGCTCATATTGTTTGGATTAGTTCTTGCGGTAGGACTTGTTGTTGACGATGCAATAGTTGTTCTTGAAAATACGCAAAGGCATATTCAAGAAGGTAAAACACCAAAAGAGGCAACTAATATTTCTATGGAAGAAGTTCTCGGTGCAGTTATAGCAACATCTTTAGTACTTATGGCAGTATTTGTTCCTGTATCATTTTTGGGGGGCATTACCGGAAAAATGTATCGTCAATTTGCAATATGTATTGCAACATCCGTTGGTCTTTCAACACTGGTTGCTTTAACATTATCACCGGCTCTTTGCTCTATTATTCTTAAATCAGGTGAAGAAAAAACAGATTTTGAATTCATACAAAAATTTGAAAATTGGTTTAACAAAGTAAGAGATAAGTATTTGGGCGTAGTTTCGTACTTTGTACAAGCACCTAAAAAAACATTTTATACACTTGCAGGAATTCTAATCTTTATAATATTTTTGTTTTGGATAAGCCCTAGTGGTTTCTTACCGGAGGAAGACAGAGGAGCTTTATTTGTACAAGTACAATTACAGGACGGAGCAACTCTTTCACGTTCTACCGAAGTTGTAAAGAATATAAGTTCAGAAATACAACAAATACAGGGAGTACAATCAGTTCTTTCCATTAATGGTTTTAATGGTGAAAATACAGCATTTGTTATTGTTAAACTAAAACCTTGGCACGAAAGAAAATCTAAAAAATTATCTGTAAACAGCATAATGTCACAAGCAAACAAAGTGGCCTCAAAATATACCGAAACAACTGTTTTTGTAACACAGCCGCCAGCTATTACCGGTATGGGTATGTTTGGCGGTCTTGAATATCAATTATTAGATAAAGGAGACAGGAGCGCGGATGAGTTATTTGCAGAAGCACAAAAGTTCATGCGTCAAGCAAGATTAAATCCTGCATTTTCTAATGTTTATACATCCTTTACCGTTGCATTGCCTCAAGTTATAGTTAAAATTCAAGAAGAAAAAGCGATGGCGCAAGGAGTTTCTATATCAGAGATATATAACACCCTTGCTGCACAATTTGCGTCTACTTATATTAACGATTTTAACAAATATGGCAGAGTATACCGTGTTTATATGCAAGCAGACTCTGAATATAGAGCAACCATGGATGATTTGAGCAAGATATATGTTAAAAACAATCAGGGGAAAATGGTACCTATAACATCTGTTATTACAACAGAAAATATAATAGGACCGTATTCTCTCACAAGATTTAATCTATATCCGTCAATAACGATAAATGGCGTGGCTGCGCAGGGTGTAAGCTCGGGTACTGCAATGAAAGAAATGGAAAAAATTTCAGACAGAGTTCTGCCAAATGATATGGGGTATGCGTGGTCGGGAACATCTTATCAAGAGAGAGAATCTTCCGGTCAATTAGGACCGATTTTGGCGATGGCGCTAACTTTTGTATATTTATTTTTGGTTGCTTTATATGAAAGTTGGACATTACCTGTAGCTGTTATGCTAATTTCTCCTGTCGCACTTTTGGGAGCATTGTTCTTTCAGTACGTATCAGGACTGTCATTGGATATTTATGCACAAGTCGGTTTGGTTATGTTGATAGGTTTATCTACAAAGCAGGCAATATTGATTGTTGAATTTGCAAAGGATGCCATGGAAAAAGACGGTATGAGCTATGTTGAAGCTGCAATGCAAGCTGCTAAGTTAAGGTTTAGAGCAGTTATGATGACAAATATTGCTTTTATTTTAGGTTTGCTTCCTCTTGTTTTTGCAAAAGGCGCAGGTGCAGGAAGCAGACATTCAATAGGCGTTTCAGTATTTGGCGGAATGTTGGCAGTTGCATTTATAGGAAGCATATTAGTTCCTGCGTTTTTTGTTATGACAAATTATGTTAAGCAAAAGTCTTCGGAAAAAATGCAAACATACATTGCTAATAGGAAAAAGAATAAATGAAGAAAATAATTTCGTTCATATTAATTATATTATTTATTAACACAGAAATAGCCGCCAATGCCGCATTTTGGAAAAAAGGCGATGCTATAGGAAATGAAATTAAGCAAGAAGAATTTCCGGAAAGCAAAGAAGTTGAACCCAAAATAGATAATAGCAATGACGTACAAATGATTAAGGGGGGCGTTGAAAATACTTTGGATGTAAATCTTGAAGATTGCTTGAAATATGCACTCGGAAATAATCCGCGCATACAAGCGGCGATGCAAGATGTATTTGCTTCCGATGCAAGATTAAGGCAGGTTTGGTCTTCATATTTTCCGCAATTCAGCTGGCAAAGCGGATACAGTAGAATCAAACAACTGCAATTATCTGATGTATTTCGTGAAAATTTAATTTATAATTACTGGGTTCTTGGACAAATAAGTGCTTCTCAAATGCTTTACGATTTTGGTGTAACGCAAAATCAAGCAACTATAAGACGTTTGGATAACCAAGGATATAAAATAATTCTTACAGGTACAGTAAATGATGTTGTTTATCAAGTAAAAGATGCATATTATAACTTACAATACGCAATTGAAGCAAAGAAAGTTGCTGAGGATATGGTTAACAAATATGAATCTTTTTACGAACAAGCAAGAGCTTATTATACAGTAGGAACAAAGCCAAAAGTTGATGTTACAATAGCTGAGGTTAATTTGAGCAATGCAAAACTCACATTAATCCAAGCGGAACATGCGGTTGAAATTGCAATGGCAAGACTAAATAATACAATAGGGCTGCCATATTTTAATAAATACAATTTGAGTGATTGTCTAAGATTTGATCCTTGTGACATTAGCTTGGATAAAGCTATAAAAATTACACAAGAATCACGACCTGAATTTCAATTGGCAGAAGTAAAAGTAGAACAAGCAAAACAAAATGTAAAACTTGTAAAAAAATCATATTTCCCACAATTTACAATAGAAGGTCAATATCAAATTGGTGGTAAACATCCTACATCAAATAACGGTTATAATTTTGGTGGATACTTAAATTTTCCGACTATTAACGCGATGCTGCTAAAAAATGAAATAAGAGAAGCTCGTTCTCTATATTCTAAAGAACAAGCAAGCGCTGTAAGTACTAAAAATGATATTTACCTCGAAGTTCAGCAAGCGTACTATACTTTAGATGAAAAGAAAAGCAAAATCCCTGTAGCATACCTTGGCTTAAAACAAGCAAAAGAAAATTATGATTTGTCTGCAGGTAGATATAAAGTTGGTGTCGGCGACCCCATTGAACTAAAAGATGCCCAAGTGCAATATGAAAATGCTCAGCTGACTTATTGTCAAACAATGTATGAATATAATTCGGCGAGAGCCAATCTTGAAAAAGCTATTGGCAGAAACCTTGCTGCTGGAGAAATAGAACTCCAAAAATCAACAAAGAAGAAAAAACGTAAATCATAGTAGTATATATAGAGTATTGTACATTTTTCTAAAATTAGATATAATCTTGTATATCATTTTAAATAGGAGAAGAGTATGTTACCAATTATAACAGAAGAAATGTCGTCTGAAATTTTTACTGAAGCATTTCAAGATGTTCAAGCTTGGCGTAAAAATATGGTTCAGTATCTTAAAGAAGAAAATCCTGAAGTTAATACTGCTATACTAGAAGTTGCTAAGCACGATGAGAACATTGACTTAAAGGCAGTTGCGCTTGGAGCATATTTATCATACCGCCTTTTGGAATTAGCTACGGAAAACGATGGCATTACCATAGAAGCTTAGTTTTTTATAAGATATTAGTATAAATAAAATCTGGTACAAAAATTGTACTAGATTTTATTTATATCTTCACTATTTGATGAAAGTTCTTCAATTATTTTCTTTGCGGCTTTTTGACTGTTCATATTTGCATTACCACCGATGCATCCGCCTTCGCAGCACATTACTTCAATAAGATTACATCCGCCTTCACACTCACCGGAGGAAGCATATTTTTTTAGTAATCTAATATTTTCTTTATTTAGCCCATTTATAACACAAGGTTTTACCGAACTTTCATCTTTTAGTGATGCTTTCACGGATTCTGCCACACCTCCTGTCAAGCAGAAATTGCGAGCTTGTTTAGAACTTTCTTTTACGTATTTTAATTTTTCGCATTTGTCTATTTGAATTCTTTTGGCAACAAAAAGAGCACCTAATTCTTCACAGTTCATAACATAGTCTACATTTGTATTATCAAAGCCTTCTGCTCGTTTTGCAACACAAGGGCTAACAAATACTGTTATTGCATCAGGAAAATCTTTTTTTACAATCTCTGCTGTATAATACAAAGGGGTTTTTGTTTCTGACACATATGGTTTAATTTCTTGCAGATGTTTTTTTATGAGTTCATTATAACCTGCACAGCAAGATGTTGTCATAAATTTTTGAATATTTTTCTCTTCGGTTTGAGCAGGTGTTTCTTCATAACCGCCCTCATTTACCCATGTATTAAGCCATTCATTTGCCTGCTCATTTGCAACATGCATTCTTTCTGCAAATTCTTTTGCTTCATTATTAGCTGTAATATCAGCTCCTTGAGCGACTTCATAAACATCATCAAACCCTGCTTGAATCATAGCCGATTTTAATTGGTATATATTTCCAGGAAATTGTCCTGCAATAGCAGGCGCAATCATAGCTATAACTTTTTTATCAGATTTAATTGCTTTTAAAATGTCAACAATTTGGCTTCTTTCATGTACTGCACCAAAAGGACAAGCAGAAATACATTTCCCGCAATTAATACATTTTGCAAAATCTATACTTGCGAATCCTGTTTCATCTTTTTTTATTGCTCCTACAGGGCACGCATCTTCGCAAGGAACTGAAATCTTTACGATTGCGTTATAAGGACATGCTTTAACACACATTTGACATTTTTTACATTTTGAATCATCTATTACAGAACGTCCGTTTTCAATGGATACTGCGCCAAATTTGCAAGATGACAGACAAGGACGTGCAACACATCCTTGACATAAATCCGTAACATAAATTCTGTTTGTTGAACAGCCTTTGCATGCTGCTTGCAAAACCGTTAAATTTTTCTCGTTTATATTGGTTCTTTCTAATGCTTTTTTAGCATACTTGGCTAAAGATACGGTTTCATCATCTTCTTCTATAGAAAAACCTAATCCGGCAATAGTTCGATCTTTTATAATAGCTCTTTCTTTATATACACAACATCTATATGGAACTTCCATTCCTTTTGGACGCATAATATATGGTATTAAGCGAGTTTGTTCTTCAAAATCTTCAGAAAAAAACGCCTCTATTATTCTTACCAAAATCTCTTTTTTTATATGTATTGCTTGACCTGCATTGTTCATTTTATTTTTCGGCTCCTAATTTTTCTTCTATTACAGATAGAACTTTTTCCACTGTTGCTTCTTCTATTATATCATCATCTACTTTTACATATGGAGCTTTTGAATAATTCCATTGTACTGAACACATCTCTAAACAAGAGCTGCCTTCTACATCAACTTTATCTCCATATCTGCGAGGAATAATTTCAATCAATTCTTGGAGGTTTGACCCGCCCATAACAAAACAAGTTGTCCCCATACATACTTTAACAGTGATTTTTGACATATACTTCCCCTTTTATATACTACCTTCATATGCATTCATGTATATTTGTTTTAAGTCTTCATCGCTTAACTCATTTACAAAATTATTTCCTAAAATTGCTTCTTTTTGAACTTGATTAA